>NZ_CACZDK010000005.1 GCF_902779965.1 Fibrobacter succinogenes
GCCGTCCATCTGAGCAGCACCAGTCACCATGTTCTTCACATAGTCAGCATGCCCCGGGCAGTCGACGTGTGCGTAGTGACGGTTAGCGGTGGTGTATTCGACGTGAGAAGTATTGATCGTGATACCACGAGCCTTTTCTTCTGGAGCGTTGTCGATTTCGTCGAAACGCTTTGCAGCGGCGAGACCCTTAGCTGCGAGAGTCGTGCAGATTGCTGCAGTAAGAGTGGTTTTACCGTGGTCAACGTGACCGATGGTGCCGATGTTGCAATGCGGCTTACTTCTGTCAAAATGTTCTTTTGCCATTATTCTATCTCCATTTTAGTGAGAGCCCAGATCGGGAGTCGGACCCGAGACCTCTTCCTTACCAAGGAAGTGCTCTACCACTGAGCTACCTGGGCATAAGCCCTACGATGCCTTTAGACACCGTAGGGCTAGATTGTCGTGGGCCGTCGTGGTTTCGAACCACGGTAGGCGTAAGCCAACGGATTTACAGTCCGTCCCCTTTAACCACTCGGGCAACGACCCATTATGTAAGCCAAAGATAGGAATCGAACCTACGACCGGCTGATTACAAATCAGCTGCTCTACCAGCTGAGCTACTTTGGCACTCTTTTGTTTCAGTTCACTTGAGGAACTAAAGCGTGGCAAATTTAACAAGATTTATGTGGTTTTGTCAACAAGAATTGCGTTTTTTTTTGAAAAAAAATGAAATTTCTCAAAATACACGTAAACAAACTAGAGCAAAGAGTGTTAGTTGACTGTTGATAGATTTTTAAGTGAAAAAATGAGCACTAATTTTTGAGAATTTTTCTATATTTGTCTCGTAAATTGCACTAACACAAGGAGATGCTCGCTCGTAGGCGGGCATGACAGAACCCAAAAAGCACCCCTAGTAACTAGTAACTCAGAACTCGAAACTCATTTTACTACTTTATACACTCGAACTTATACCCACATTCTATATATATTACACATGGAAAACAATTTTTCTTTTAAGACCCGCATTCAAGTCCGTTACGCCGAAACTGACGCCATGGGCGTCGTGCACCACGCCACCTACCCCATCTGGTTTGAACAGGCCCGTGTTGACTTTTTCCGCGCCGTTGGAGCCCCCTACGACGAAGTCGAACGCGAAGGATTCGCAAGCCCGGTCCTCGAATTGAACGTGCAGTACAAGCGCCCGTGCCGCTTTGGTGATTTTGTCGATGTAGAAACCAAGCTTGTGCACGAAGGACGTTGCAAATACAAGTTCCTCTATCAGGTGACTTTGAACGGCGAACTTTGCACGACCGGTTATTCCGTACATGTATTCACGAAGGGCGGAGTCCCGACACGCGACAGGCCCGAATGCATCAAGAAAGTCGAAGACAAAATCTTTAGCGACTAATTTTTATATAGTACAATCATGGACGCCCCTTTAGCAGAACGCCTACGCCCGCAAAACCTCGACGAGTTTCTTGGACAAAACAAGATTCTCGGACAGCAGAGTTTGCTTCGCAAGAGTCTCGAAAACGACTCGATTCCCAGCATGATTTTCTGGGGTCCTCCGGGTTGCGGAAAGACTAGCCTCGCCCACGTCATCAAGCAGCACACCAAGAAACGCTTTGTTGCGCTCTCGGCAGTCGCTAGCGGCGTGAAAGAGGTCAAGGAAGTTCTCGCGGACGCACGCCAGATGAAGCACGCGTTCATGGATACGATTCTCTTCATCGACGAAATCCACCGCTTTAACAAAGGCCAGCAAGACGCATTGCTTGGTGCGGTGGAAGATGGCACGGTGACGCTCATCGGAGCAACCACGGAGAATCCTGGCTTTGAAGTGAACGGGGCTTTGCTCAGCCGCTGCCAGCTGATTTTGTTCGCACCGCTCAGCAAAGAGGACTTGCGGACACTCATTTTCAGTGCCTTGCGAGACCACCCACGCGGTTTACAGCTCAAGGACGTCGAAGTCGAAGACGCTGTTGTCGATAAACTCATTGCGCAATCCGAAGGCGACGCGCGATTCTTGCTGAACCAGCTCGAATGGATTGGCAAGAACCTCGGCGACAACAAAGTCATTGACGAAAAACTGCTCGAAGAATTCCAGTACAAGAAGCCCCTGCGTTACGACAAAAGCGGCGAAGAGCATTACAACCTGATTTCGGCGTTGCACAAATCCGTGCGCGGTTCCGACCCAGACGCGGCACTTTACTGGATGCACCGCATGCTGCAAGGCGGCGAAGACCCGCGATTCATTTTGCGTCGCCTCA
The DNA here is from genome assembly GCF_902779965.1 of Fibrobacter succinogenes. Taxonomy (NCBI): domain Bacteria; kingdom Pseudomonadati; phylum Fibrobacterota; class Fibrobacteria; order Fibrobacterales; family Fibrobacteraceae; genus Fibrobacter; species Fibrobacter succinogenes. The sequence goes on from NZ_CACZDK010000005.1 coordinate 2,247, forward strand.
TGCGCATGAGCATGGAAGACATCGGGCTTGCAGACCCGAATGCGCTACTGCTTGCAACAAGCGCCCGCGAAGCGTACGACTTCATGGGAATCCCGGAAGGCTTGATCGCACTTGACGAGCTCGCCGTTTATTTGGCACTCGCGCCCAAGAGCAACAGTCTCGAACTCGCCGGTATGAAAGCAGACGCCATCGTAAAGCAGACGGGAACGCTCCCCGTGCCGCGCGCCTATCGCAATTCCGTGACTCGCGTCGGCAAGCAGCTCGGCTACGGAAACGGCTACGAGTACGATCACGACAGCCCGGGTGGCTACTCTGCGCAGGAGCATTTGCCCACGCAACTTGTCGGCACGACGATTTACGAGCCCAAGCCCTACGGACGCGAAAAGGCACTCGGCGAACGCCTCGCGCAGTTGAAGCAGATTAAAAAGGAACGGCAAGAAAAAGAAGTAGGCGGTAGACAGTAGGCGGTCGGAAGGAAGGAAGAAGGAAACGTCATCCTGAACGAATGTGAAGGATCCAGTCATTTTTGTTTATGCGTTACAAGACTTCACTGGATCCCCTCCCTGACGGTCGAGGATGACAGTGTAAGGGATTTCAGGCAATAACGGTCGCGAGAGTCGCAGACAATACACAAAGAACTTGGAGGGAAGAAAATGGACTTTACAGCAATCAAGAAATACCCGAGTCAAATTTCGACGGCATTCAAGCGGTTTCCGCTCGCATCAGCATTTGCCATTTTTGCATCAGTCGCATTCATCTACGTTTATGAAAACTTCAATTATCCATATTTTAGCAAATTAACTTATTGGCTGTCCATCTATCCGATGGCGGCCACAATGATAGCCCTCACGATTTCGCTGGTCCAGGAATCCCGGAAAAAATTCAGCACCATCCCCCATGTCGTCGCCGGGGCCGTATGGCTAGCCATCTCCATCGCACTAGCCTTTCACCGCGTTCAATCCGACACCTATGCCGAAAACGCTTATGTCTGGATAACATTAAAATTTATCTATACAACCGTTTTCTTGAGCATTTTCATCGCCCCATTTTTCAAGCAAAAAGACGAAAACGGATTCTGGGCATTCTTGATGAAGAATATAAAAGCCGCTGTCATCGCCATCGTTATTTCAGCATTCCTGCTCGCCGCAATTGACGGACTCCTATTCGGATTTTTAAACCTGTTCGACATCAAGGTCTCTGGAAGCCCTTTTGCCTACTCGGCGATCATCTGTTCATGCACCATATTCCCCATCTTGTTTTTCTCAGGCATTCCCTCCATCGATGAATGCCTGCAAGAAACACCTGCTTTGAACAAATTCCAAGCCAGTGCGAACAAGTTCCTGTTCTTGCCGGTGATTTCGCTCTATATCATTCTCCTTTACGCCTACATCGCAAAAATCATCATCCAGTGGGAAATGCCCAAAGGAATGGTTTCCTACCTCGTTTCGGCATCCATGTTGCTCATGCTTCTGCGTGTCACGCTGACGCTCCCCGAACGCATCAACCCCAAGCCATCTTTCGAAAAGACGCTCCTGAAAATTCTCCCCGCCGCCTGCATCCCTCTTGTCATCCTGATGTCCGTCGGCATCATGCGCAGAATCTCCGATTACGGGATTTCAGAAAACCGCTATTACGTCGTCGCCATCAACATCTTCTTCTATGCCATAATTGCAATCCTCCTTACACCCAAAATCATTTGCAAATCCAAGTACATTGCCATCGTTTTTTGCAGCATGTTCTTTATCGCCACAAACGGTCCCCTGAGCGCCCTCAATGTCACGCACCGCATCTGGATGGAAAGCATCAAGACTGAACTTGCCGAAGAAGGCTACAACAAATTCCCGTTAAGCATGGAAGACGCTCAAAATTTCGTTGACCGATTAAAGGTCAAGAACACCCCCCATACAGAAACAGTCCTCTCACGATTAAAAAAACTCAATATAAGAGGTGACGAAGATCTCGCCCAATATATTACCATCAAAAACCGCTATAACATCAACTATGATTCTAACAATAACAGCAATCGCGTTTCCATCATCAAAACATATATTCCCGCAAAAGACAAATATTTCGCCATTCCTCAAAACGTATCCCAAGTCTCTTACCTTTACAAGATCTTCCATCAAGAAGATTACGAATTCAGCAATGACACGCTATTTTTCCAGCTCAAACCACAAAAGCTCGACAAAACTTTCAAGTTTTTTATAACAATAACAGATTTGAAACAAAAAAATGTTCGACTCCTTGAAACCGAAGGAGCAAAAATTGTAGTCGAAAGCTTTGACATCAATATCATAAGCGGCAACAATAAAGAGAGCTATTTCACCATCCACGGCTTCCTTTTCCTGGAGTAAATCATGGACTTTACAGCAATCAAGAAATATCCGAGTCAAATCTCGACGGCATTCAAGCGGTTTCCGCTCGCATCGGCATTTGCCATTTTTGCATCAGTCGCATTCATATATGACATAAAATGTTCTAATTCACCCTTTACCAATCGCCTTGAACATTGGCTGCTCATTTACCCCATCGCGGCAATGCTCATTTCGCTCGCGGTATCGCTCGTCCAAGAATCCCGACAAAGCTTTAGCAAAATTCCACAAATCGTGGCAAGTGCCATATGGATTGCCATCTCTGTTGCATTAACGCTTTACTTTCCCAAAGACTCCAACGACCACAATCAAATCTATGTTGGAACGACCTACTTTCTCATATACACCACAACTTTTTTAAGTATTTTCATCGCCCCATTTTTCAAACAAAAAAATGAAAACGGCTTTTGGGTATTTCTAACAAAGAGCATAAAAGTTTTCGTCATCTCCATCGTCATCACTTACGTATTAGACACAGCAGTCAACCTGCTCCTATTAGGATTTTTTCATCTTTTCGACATCAGGATGCCCGAAAAAACATTCTTATACATAACCGTTTTTTGCACTTGCACCGTCTGCCCCATCCTGATTTTTTCTGGCCTTCCCTCCATCGACGACTGCCTGCAAGAAACCCCTGCCTTGAATAAATTCGAAACCAGCACGAACAAGTTCCTATTCTTGCCGGTGCTTTCGCTCTACATCATCCTTCTTTACGCCTACATTGCAAAAATCATCATCCAATGGGAAATGCCCAAAGGAATGGTTTCCTACCTCGTTTCCGCATCCATGTTATTCATGGTTCTGCAGGTTACGCTGATGCACCCCAAACGCATCAACCCCAAACAATCTTTCGAAAAGAAACTCCTGAAAATTCTCCCCGCCGCCTGCATTCCCCTCGTGATTTTGATGTCCGTTGGTATCTTCCGCCGAATCGCTGACTACGGGATTTCAGAAAGCCGCTATTACGTCGTCGCCATCAACATTTTCTTCTATGCCATAATTGCAATCCTCCTTACACCCAAAATCATTTGCAAATCCAAGTACATCGCAATCATCTTTTGCAGTATTTTCCTCATCCTCACGAACGGTCCCCTGAGCGCCCTCAATGTCACGCACCGCATCTGGATGGAAAGCATCAAGACTGAACTTGCCGAAGAAGGCTACAACAAATTCCCACTAAGCGAAGAAGACTCCCAAAAATTCATCGACCAATTGAAAGCCAAGAAGAGCCCGCAAACAGAAACAGTCATCTCGCGAATAAAATCTCGCAATATAAAATTTGACAAAGAACTAGCCCAATACATCACAACAAACAATATCAATTTTCACACTAATAATTACGATAAAATCGAACCCATTTCCATCCTCATTGCATTCATCCACGCACCCAAAGACAACTATCTCGACATTCCTCAAAACGTATCCAAAGTCTCTTACTTTTACAAGACCTTCCGTCAAGAAGATTACGAATTCCGCAATGACACGCTCTTTTTCCAGCTCAGCCCCAAAAAGCTCGATAAGACATTCAAGTTCTTTATAACAAAAGAAGCTCTGGAACAAAAAAACGTGCGCATCCTTGAAACCGAAGGAGCCAAAATCGGTGTCGAAAAATTGGACATCAATATCATAAAGGATGACAAAAAAGAGAGCTATTTCAACATCCGCGGATTCCTCTTCTTGGAGTAAAACATGGACTTTACAAAAATCAAAAAATACCCGAGTCAAATCACGAGCGCATTCAAGCGATTCCCGCTCGCATCGACATTTGCCATCTTTACATTCTACGCATTCGTCATGATTTACGACTTGGGGCCAGCCATTTCCGATGAAGCCGGCAAGCCATTTTTATGGTTAAGCATTTACCCAGTCGCGGCAATGCTCATTGCAGTCGCCACATCGCTATTCCAAGAATCACAAAAAAGCACAAGCCATCATTCCCAAATCATCACTAGCAGTGCATGGATAATCATCTCAGCCGCATTAGTTTCTTTTCTCTTTACTAAAAACGAAGACAATCTTTTTTACTTCACAAGCACCATCATACTTGTTTATATAGTAGCCCTTTTCAGCATTTTCTTCGCCCCGTTCTGGAAACAAAAAGACGAGAACGCATTTTGGAATTTTTTGCAAAAGAACATCAAGGCCTTAATAACCGCAGTCATCATCTCCGCAATTTTACTCGGCGCCATCGAAGGCCTAGTATTTGGTTTTGCCGGGCTTTTCGACACGGATTTCAGCGAGAACGTTTACATTTACATCTTCCTTTTTTGTTCTTGCACAGTGCTCCCCATATTGTATTTTACAGGGATCCCTTCCATTGACGAATGCATTGAAGAAGCACCATCTTTGAACAAATTCACAACAAGCACGATTCGTTTCCTCTTTATCCCGGTACTTGCAATCGGCATTGCGCTCTTTTATGCCTATATCATCAAGTTCATTGTGCAATGGGACATGCCCGAAGGCGTAGTATCCGCATTTGTTTCTGGATTCATGGTTTACATGCTCGCGCTTGCCACCGTGATGTACCCTGCGCACCTAACATCAAGCGAAACTCTCGAAAAACGGCTTTTAAAAATATTCCCTGCCGCCTGTATTCCCCTTGTCGTTCTAATGACCATCGACATCATCACCATGTTGCTCGATAGTGACATCGACGAAGAGTTCTTCTACATCATCGCCATTAACATTTACTTTTACGCCGTTATCGCCATATGGCTCATCGACAAAATCAAGCGCAAATTCCGATACATAGCCTTGACTTTCTGCGTACTGTTCTTTATCTGCACAGACACACCCTTAAACGCCCCAATAATCACCCGCCACATATGGGCCCAAAGCATTGAAAACGCACTTATCGAGCAAGGCTACAGCAACTTCCCGCTAAGTGAAGAAGACGAGAACAAGTTTATTGCAGCCCTTAAAAAAAGGAATGATAAAAATGCCAAAAAGGTCTTGTTGCGAATCCAGAAACTCGACGACGAATATTTAACCCGATATTTTTCCGAAAAGATTTCCTTAATCGACGAACCTGAATCCTGCTGTACCGCCCCCGACACGACCGAAAAATTCGAAACCTTCGAAGCGGACATAAACAACACCAACCAGAATGCGCTTAAAATTCCCCAAGGCGCAAAACAAGCCTTTTTCATAGATCTTAATTTCGATAACGACGATTTCGAATACCGTGGCGACACGCTCTCGTTCTTGATCAACATTACCGATGACCAGGACACCTCAAAACATTCCACTTACAATTTCCGCATCACCAAGCAAGAACTCAAGATAGATTCCTTAAACACCATCGAAACGGATAGCGCTATAATAGGGATAAGGGAACTGCATACAGAGCAAAGATCCGAAACAAGTCATTCGCTCAGAATCGACGGCTTACTTTTTATAAAGTAAATCAAGCAGACAAGCCGTTTACCTCATTCGTCATACAACCTAAAACCCACCTCTCTCATCCCTCACATAACAAATGACACACATTTGTATCATATTTTAAAATTTTCAAATATTTCTTTAAAAAATTGCCATTTTTTACCATAAAAACGCATATTTTGTAATATTTTTTATTTCATGAATCCAATAATCGAATACAACGATTACCGCCTTTACATGCGAGACTTTTATGAAGAACGTAAGAGAGTCTCCTATTTTACTTGGCGAGAATTTGCAAGCCTTGCCGGTTTTGTTTCCCCGACCTACCTCAAGCTGGTATGCGACGGGAAAACGCGCCTGAGCAAGCCCGGAATAGATAAAGTCGCACGAGCCATGGGGTTAAAAGGGTTCGATTACACCTATTTCAGGCTACTCGTCAAATTCGGGAACGCGAAAAGTGCCGAAGAGAAGGAGGAGGCACTCCGCGAACTCGGGCGCGAAGCAAACATGAATAAAATCCGCATCCTTGACGCAGACACATTCCGCTACTACGAGATGCCCACCTGCCCCATCGTACGTGAACTCGCCCCGCTCATGCCAAACGCCGACCCAAGCGAAATCGCCGAAAAAATCCGAGAAAAAACATCAGCACTAAACGTCCGCGAAATTTTGCAGTTCCTGGTAAAAACCGGACTCCTCGTAAAAACAGGCGATGGCACTTACGAGCAAACTGAAAAATCGGTCAAAGGATCCAAAGAAGCGATTCCGCTCGCCATCCGCACCATGAACAAAAAGATGGCTGCGCTCGCCACACGCTCCATCGAAAAAGACCCCGTCGAAGAACGCAACTTTTCAGGCGTCACCATGGGCATCAATGAATCCGCCTACGCACGCATCATCGATGTTATCAACGACTGTCGCAAAAAAGTAATCGACATTGCACGCGAATGTCAAAACATCAACCAGGTTTACCGTCTGAATTTACAACTTTTTCCATTAACAGATAAAGTAAACAATAAGGACTGCAAAAAAGGGGGACAACAATGAGCCCGTTGAAATATTTAATTCTCGCATGCTCTATCGTTTTTTTCGCCTGCTCCGAAAAAATAGCAGGGACTTGGGAAGACGAGAGCACGTTCGCTCAACAAAGTTCTTCGAGCGTTGTAGAAAGTTCTGCCGAAAGTTCGTCTAGCGATATTGTCACAGAACCATCCGAAATAGAAGTTTATTGGATTGATTCCATAGAAACGAAAGTTTACTATGGATGTGGGAGCAAAGGCGGCGTCGTAACATACAGCAAGAATCCTCTCGCTCTCGACAGTGAGAGCGAAACCCATTCATCTTCCAATGGTGTAATTTCTCCCGTCATTCGATACATCGTGCCTGAAGATACAAGCGAACCTCATATCATCACACTCGACAGCATTATCGAAGGCCGCGTCGCAAAACTTGTCGCAAGCGGAATTTCCGAAAGTGATGCGAACAGCACCGCCCAATGGGAACTCTTTAGAGCCATTGGCATCGACACCATCCTCCTGGAAAGCACCCAAATAAAGCCAATAGATATAAACAGTGCCATCAACTATATTTTTGGGGGAACAACAAAATCCGATTTCTTCAAGGAAGTCAAGGAAGCATTCACCGAGACGGGAACCCTCGAGCAAAAGCACTATTGCAATTTTGACATGTCCCATATAAGGACATATTCATCGCTCTACGAAGTAAAATCAATATATAATCCCAACAGTCTATTCGCTAGCCACATTCTTTACAATCAAGATGATTACAAGCCAAAAGGATGCAGCGGAGGTCCGTTACTTGTAGTACCCATTGACATAACAAGCAACATCGAACGCAAATGCTTAAATCTTCCATACTGCAACAGTTCCATCAAAGACTCCGTTATCAAAACAAGTTTCAACGGCATTGGAGAAAGAGCGTTTATTTGCAGAGAATCCGTCTGGGATGCGGCAACGGATAAGGAAGCCGAAACCTACGGCATCCCTTGCGACAAAGAAGGCAAGTACATCGTACATTCCAAACAGCCCGAATATTCATATATGTGCAGCCTAGACTCCGGTTGGCATGCTGTTTACACCATCGATGCAGAAACTTATGACATCCCATGCGATAAGTACGGCAAATTGTTCAAAAGTCCGAATAGACCAAACATCACTTACGTCTGCAAAGATGTAAATACAATAGCTTTATCCGGCAAACTTGGCTTATATTCCTGCCGTACGATCTCGATACAAGACCCTTACAGCCCACATGCCAGCTGTCGCAAGGTTGGATGGGAAATTGCAAAACTAATTGATTTTGAAACAGCCGATGTTGAATGCGATTCCGAAGGCAAAACACATCAAAGTCCATCAGACTCCACTCTCTATTACGTCTGTCACAAAAATAAATGGACAGAATTTTACAACGCCCCATGCGACACAGACAACAAACGCATCAAAACCAAAGACCGTTTAGGATTCTTTATATGCTACAACAAAACTTGGCGATACTCATATCGTTGGAATTCAGATTATCCGGCAGAATACTATCTCAATCCTGACATAGATTACGGACATTTCACAGATCCGCGCGACAATCGAGAATACAGCACCATCGAATACAAAGGCAAAACTTGGATGGCAGAAAACATGAAATACGAAGGTGCATCCGAGAACGAACGTAAGGAAATGACTTTTTGCAACGGCAACTGTGAAAACGTGGGACGTTATTACAACCACGAAATTGCAGGGGAAATTTGTCCCGACGGATGGCGGCTACCCGACTCCTCGGACATCATAGCACTTGGCGACTCTTCAACAATCCATAAACTTTATACGCAATTTAGCGGCATCGGTAATGAAGAACCAGACTCAACTCTCAATCCTTACGGCATGAGCTTTTTACCTATTGGAAAAATAGAAGTTAAAATAACATCAAATTCAGGAACAACGAGCTACAAATCATCGTTATCAGACAAACCATGTGTGCCCCTATGGCTGAACAAAACAGATGGTAACGGAAATCGGCTCTACGCAACAATCGGATTTAACGACATTGATTTTCAATGGTACACGCCACAGCAATCACCCCCCAACGAAAAAAACAACCTATTCATCCCAATCCGTTGCATAAAAAAGTAAATCGGTTATTGGTTAGCATCGTCATTCTGAGCGACCTCAGGGAGTGAAGAATCCAGTAACATTCTTCATTACACAGTCATCCCGGCCTCTGCACTCTCTGTCATCCCGCACTTGTTGCGGGATTTTCTTTTTGCAATACTCTCGAACATATCTTATATTTAAAAACAAATGTTGAAATTACTCAAAGAATACCCGACCTTGATTCTGGCCGCGTTTAAGCGGTTCCCGCTAGCCATAGCGTTTGCGTTCTTGACATCAGTTGCGTTCATATTCTGCGTTGATGGGTTACCTAAGCTATTCCCCACAAGAACGACCTTTAGCCGAATCCTTGATTTTTGGTTACTTATTTACCCTGTCGCAGCCACGCTCATCGCCCTCACGACATCGCTCATTCAGGAATCCCGAAAAAGCACACGCAAGATGCCGCAAATTCTTACGAGCGTAAGTTGGCTTGTCATTTCATTTACACTCAGTCTTTGTTTTATCACTGCAAACAACTGGGGCGGCAAAGAATCTATAGGTCATATAATCATTTGTATTTACGTTCTCGTTTGTATAGCCTTGATTTATGGACCGTTTTGGAATCAAAAGAACGATAACGCTCTTTGGGTATTTGGCAACAAAATAAGCGACTCAATCGCCATATCTTTTTTTATTGTAATTTTATTTAGCATCGCATCATTTGCACTCCTAAAAGCAATCAACGCCATATCAAACAATACAGACTCCAGTTCAGCCCCGTTTGGGCTAGTAATCGTTTTCACAATATTCCCCATCCTGTGCATGGCAGGCTTACCGTCCATTGACAAATGCATCGGGGAAACGCCCACATTAAAAGATTATATAACCACCATAAAATTGAAGATAAAATCAAAGCAGTTCAGTATTTCTTTCGACAGCTTCAAACACATATTTTTACCGCTTTACGCCATTTACATTGTTACCGTCCATATTTACGACATCACAGCCCTGCTGCAATGGGATCTCCCAACAGAAGCAATCTTTTATCTTGCAATCGGCGCCTTAGCTTGCGTAGTCATAATCAATAACGAATATTACCCTGCACTTATACAACCCGAACATTCTTCTGAAAAGACAATCGTTACTGTTCTCTCCTATACTTGCATTTTCCCCATTGCCACGGCAACCATTGCGGTCATCCAAAGAATTTCTGAATACGGCATTACGACAAACCGATATTGCGCATTGGTATCTTGTATTTTCTTATGCATATTCGTTATACTCAACTGTATCCCCAAAATCATTCTATCTAAATATGTCATCATCATTTTCTGTGCGATACTCATGGCATCCTCGATCGGGCCATTCAGCGTAACAAACATTACCCACAACGCCTGGCTCAAGAACACAGAGAAAACGCTCGTAAGCGAAGGCTACACTGCATACCCGCTCAGCGAAAAAGACACGAAAAAGTTTTTCTCGGATCTTTGGAATAAAGACGGGCACACGGCAAGCATCATCGCCTACCAAGTGAATAAACTCCATTCAAGATCGATCGAAAAACTTTACCAGTACTTCCCCGAAAGTAGCGACCTCGCGGACATTTCCAAAAAGTACCCTACAATTAGCAAGACTATTAAAAACGACGAAGTCCACACGATGCCCGAAAATTTCAGCAAATTCGCATTCGTGGTTTACACTTTCAAACACGAAGAGCTCGTGACGCGAAACGACACGCTGTTTTTCAGTTACCCGCTCAAGGACATCGACTCGACAAGCAGCAAGGTTTTCAGTTTCTACATACCAAAGCAAAGTTGGCTTGATAAGGACATAAAGGTCCTCGAAACCGAAGGAGCCAGATTCGAAGTAGAATACATCAGATTTCGCCAATGGGAAAACAAAAAGCACCAACGCGAAAGAGACCTGCGCCTCGTCGGGATGCTGTTCATGGAGTAAATCTGGACGCTAGTTGTTGGTCGTTAGTTAGTGACGTCATGGCGGACCTGATCAGCCATCTCTTGCGTCTAAAATTGATGCATTCAGCATCCTTGGTATTGGCTCAAATATAGAGAAAGACAAGTCCTTCTACATCTCTCGCCTCGCTCAAGTTTCCGACTCAAGGCAGAAACGACGATATTTGGAGAATTATTGCATACAAATTCATTTAAGTTACCTTCAATCCAACACACGAACCATGCGCATGCCTTGAAAAGCTGGCTTTTTAAATGTAGCGTTAGTAATTATTTCATCGCGAGGAAGGCACTTGTATTTAATCAAGTCACGGCATGCTTTACCAGGATTATGAAAACCCGATATGCTGCAAGGATTAACCCCATAATAACCATTATAACCATCCGGTACAAAATACGATTCATTAGCATTTCCATAAGTATCATATAAGCCATACCGATTAGGAGCATACTGTTTTACTGGGTAAAGACCAGATTTTTTTTCGGCACAATGGATATCCGCATATTTTTTTAGCGAATCCTCAATAAATTCGTTTCCCCAGGAAAAGACTTTTGATCGTCCTGCATTTTGAAGAATATACCATTCGTCGTAGTAAGGAAGCCTATAGCCATTGGCCGAATCGTTATAGGTACACTCTGTCAGTTTAGGGCAGTTTTTAACACTTTCAAGCCCGTCCTTTTTTGATCGAAAACTCAAATAATAATGATAATATATAGAAGGATAATCCAACACCTCTAAGGAATCCGATGATGGATAATACTCTTCGTTAAGGAATAATACAGAATGTTGTTTAGGAAATTTTTCCCCTTCACGCAGCCAAAGCGCATCTCGGACACGTAACTCAGTTTTATCTACAATCAAGTCGTAATCCATATGAACCGCATATGATGTATCTCTTATTTTCCCATATTCAAAGCGTCCAACACCTCCATAAACGATGAAATCTTTTCCTTTGAGATTCACAATGGCCTGATTTACTAAAATCCAACTAGAATCAGCATCAGTTAAATCGTTCAGATTTCGAGCATAAAGAACAAGAATACTTCTTGTATAAGGTGAGCCATCTACATAAAGACAATTCTTGGAATCCATTCGTGCAGAGCCGTTTACAATCCAGATTCCATCACCCGTATTAAATTCTTTTTCAGGACAAAATATCACTCCTTGATTCCAATCTACTTCGTACCATCTCTTATGGCCACTAGATTTCGTTGGTTTTACGGATTTATAGGAACGCAGCCCTGCAACAGGTTTCGCCTTTGAGGCTATGTAATACTTTTTAAAGCCCTTTTCTTGAAACGCATTCTGCGCCTCACGCATATCGTGCAGAACTGACACGCAATTGCCATTTGCATCAAAAACGCAAAAGTCATTGCCAAAGGAAAAAGAAAGATAAACAAGCAATAGTAAAAGAAATTTTTTCATCATGCAAAAAAAAGCGTTCCGCCCCAGAAACACGTTTAACATTTAGCTCATACGATTTAAATATACAAAAACCAAAATTAACTTATATAGACTTCATATATACGGCCTAAATCGCCCTTTTGGAGTTGACATTTATCTATGCATATAACTATATTTACGCATAAATAAGATTGATAAAATCGCGCGGACACAAAAACCACGCCAAAAGGAAACATTATGGAATACAAAATTAAGGATATCAACCTTGCTGTGGAAGGCCGCAAGGAACTCGACCTCGCCGAAACCGAAATGCCGGGCCTCATGGCTCTCCGCAAGGAATATGCCGGCAAGAAGCCGCTGGCTGGCGCCCGCATCATGGGTAGCCTCCACATGACCGTGCAGACCGCTATTTTGATTGAAACCCTCGTGGACCTGGGTGCCGATGTGCGTTGGGTGAGCTGCAACATCTTCAGCACGCAGGATAACGCCGCTGCCGCCGTGGTAGTGGGCAAGAAGGGCACCATCGACAATCCGCAGGGCGTGCCTGTTTTCGCTTGGAAGGGTGAAACCCTCGAAGAATATTGGGAAAATACCGCCAAGGCTCTCGTTTGGCCCGACGGCAAGACTCCGGACCTCATCGTGGATGACGGCGGCGACGCTACCATGCTCGTGACCTGCGGTGCCGAATTCGAAGATGCCGGCAAGGTGCCTGAATTCAACCCGGAAACCGACTCCGAAGAATGGGGCGTATTCCTCGCCACCTGCCGTAAGATTTTCGAAAAGGATCCGAAGCAGTGGACCCGCGCCCGCGAAACTCTCCGCGGCGTTTCCGAAGAAACCACTACCGGCGTGCATCGCCTTTACCAGATGGCCCAGGCCAAGCGCCTCAAGTTCCCGGCTATCAACGTGAACGATTCCGTGACCAAGTCCAAGTTCGACAACCTCTACGGTTGCCGCCACTCCCTCATCGACGGCATCAACCGTGCCACCGACGTGATGATGGCTGGTAAGATTGCTGTGGTTTGCGGCTACGGCGACGTGGGTAAGGGCTGCGCTCAGTCCCTCCGCGGTCAGGGTGCTCGCGTGATTATCACCGAAATCGACCCGATTTGCGCTCTGCAGGCTGTGATGGAAGGCTACGAAGTCAAGACCCTCGACGAAGTGGTTAGCTACGCCGACATCTTCGTGACCACCACGGGGAACACCGGCATCATTAGCGCCGCCCAGATGGAAAAAATGAAGCACCGCGCCATCGTCGGTAACATCGGTCACTTCGACAACGAAATCGACATGGCCGGCCTCAAGAAGATTCCAGGCATCAAGCGTAACGAAATCAAGCCGCAGTACGACGAATGGATTTTCCCCGACGGTCACAGCATCCTTATCCTTGCTGAAGGCCGCCTGCTGAACCTCGGCTGCGCCACCGGCCACCCGAGCTTCGTGATGAGCGCAAGCTTCACGAACCAGACCATCGCCCAGATCGACCTCTGGCTCAACGCTCAGGGCAAGCAGACCGTCGCTGGCATCAAGTACGAAAGCGGCGTCGTGTACACGCTCCCGAAGATCCTCGACGAGAAGGTCGCTCGCCTCCACCTCGAAAAGCTCGGCGTCCACCTGACGACCCTCACCAAGGCCCAAGCCGACTACATCGGCGTACCTGTGGAAGGCCCGTACAAGGCGGATCACTACAGATACTAGTAAACAGTGGTTAGTGGCTAGTGGTTAGAAATAACTACTAGAGACAAAAGAAGATAAAGTTCACGAAGGTCGGTGAGCCTGCCGAACCGCCGAAGTGAACTTTATTTTTTGGAGTCATCCTAAACACGCGTCATTGCGAAGGGCGAATCGCCCCGAGGCAAAAGTGTGCAAGGCGATTCCAGTAAAATATGCTTGCATATTTTTATTGGTGAGCCGTAGCCACGGACGCCAAAGGCGTCAATCCACCCCTGATTTGTCATCCCCGCGTAAGCGAGGATCTCCCTATAAAATTCCCCCGTGCAAATTAATGTGCGGGGATTTTTAATTTGCATCACCTTATGTTTGAAATATTGGAAATATTTTTTATTTTAGGGCGAAGAATCGACAAATGTCATTTTTTCGCCCCGGATTTATTCCGGGGCGGCATCGCCTTTAAAAAATCCCTCACACTCGCTGGGGGATATTTCACTTATAGAACCCAAAAACCGAACGTGAGCGGAATCGTCACCTTCGCGCTTCCGGACTCCACCGTGCCAAACGTCATCTGACCAACAGCATCCCTGATCGCATTATCGAATTCCTCGTAGCCGGTCGAGGAATAAGCGACGGTTGGACGGGCAACTTCACCGCTCGGGGCAATCTCAAATCTCAAGACAACGCGGCCTTTGAATCTGGGTTTCTTCTTCAAGAACTTGTTGTAAATGTGTTTCAATCCTGGCGACCGCTGGCGCATGGTTTCCGCAACATCTTCGGCGGAACGTGAACCGCGCACCTTAACATCTTTTGTCCACAGAAACTCGACCCAGCCGAAAGCCTTAGCTTTATAGTCCTTCATCCTGCCAGCCGACTCCGTAAAAAACTTATCGCTAAATTTTTTCGAAATTTTCTTCCTGACAGTCTCCTCCATTATACTCGGACGAGTCTCAACAAGCCTTAAATCACCGCTAGGATTAATCTTTGGACGCTCTAAACCGGACAACCGGTAAATTTCTTGATAGGCCCATTCCATTGCACTAACGCGAAAAGCATCATCGTCTTTATTGACATTGACCATGACCTCGACATACCTGAAACCAATCTCTTTCAACGCAATTATCAAAGGGTGCAATTCATGGAACTTGTTATGCCTAAAAAAACTACCATCAATAACTAAATAAATCCTGTCAGCGTCCCACCTGTCAGCATACCACTTGCGATAACGAATCAAGGTGCTGACAATAACATCAAACGCAGAAAGCGGAGCGATAGCGGCATCTCCCCGCCATATCCTTCGCATAGAATTCGGGGAAAGCGTAGCAAGCGAATCCCCTTCGGCGGGCAATTTCAAATCCCTCGGCGGATTCATGCCCAGGTCGCCCTCGCCCGGAAGGCTGAGATAATCGCCCTTGCCATCAATATAGACGCTATCCGGTGCCGCGATCAGTGCCGAATACAGATAACGGGGGAACGGATAATAGACCGCCCAGAGGAGACGCCCTGGATCCTCTTCGAAATCCTTCTCGATTACAGCATAGCGATGCGGGTACGGGTAATCGAGAACCTTATAATACACAGACGGGTTAGGAAACCAACCAAAAGCGCCGACAACAAGATAATCGTCTTTCACGTTAACGTTAAGCATCAAGTCCTGTTCCCAGCAGTGACCGTAGCCAAAATAAAGCGACACCGCAAGGGCAATGGTAAAAAGAATCCGGTCCGTCATTTTACTTCTCCAAAAACTCCAGCATTATCATCGAGGAAAAATAGGCAACCGAAATCTCCCTCATCTCACCTCTTTCAGCAGTTCCGAATTTCTCTGAATATCCTTTTCAATAAGCCCGCAAATATAAAGAGCACTTTGTCCGTAAAGTCCTAGCGAATCGTCATCAAGGCATTTGCCTGTCGGTGACGTATATACAATTCGTATGGCATCATTTTCTGAAATGGAATAAATTTCCATCAGCATTGATACCACTTGTGGAATCAAGATAGACTTAACAAGATGATGTGAATCTTCGCTTTTTTTCCCGCTAAACCACTTGTCAAAAAAATCCATCAGGTATTCTTTGCCCATGCCGTGCAAGTCTTCATAGTCGTCTTGCAACATTTTAAGCAAACCAGAGTGCGCAAAAAGCTCGTAGACTTCGCTCGAAGCCTTGCCGGTATATTCGGCGTAGTTTTCAATACAGTATGTCTTAAACGAAAGAACAGACATTTTGTGCCTTGGGTTTATTCGGAATATAACTTTTTTTCAAGACACCCTCTTTCTTTCCCATCCCCCATTTCCGCAATTTTATACAATTTTTTACAATTCAAGCATGCCTCCATCTTTTTGTATTTTATATTATAACGAAATAAAAGAAGGAGTCTTTTATGGAAACCAATAAAATCGCAAGAATAAATTCCATTCCCAACAGCGAAATAAAGCAGCGAGCATGGAACATCCTCATGCAAAACCCAAAGAAATCCATACTCTTTATTTTGTTTTATCTCTTTATTGCCATAATAATTTCCATTCCGTTCGATACAAGAATATGGGGAATCAACGAATCCTCAGCCCCCATAAAATTCATCTTGGCAAACCTTATTTGTGCAACTCTCTGCTATCTAGTCCTTGCGCCCATCACAGTTGGCTTTTATAAATTCTTTCTAGAATGTTCTAGAAACTTTCCAACACCATACTCCGTTCTATTCTTCGGTTATAAAAAATACGTCAGAAACACAATCGCAATTTTATTAATCGACTTCATATTTTACGGACTATTCGCAATAATAAATGCAGCCTTAGCTATTATATGCTTAATTCTTGCAGCGTTTCTTATTGGAGAAATCAATAGCTCAGTTCCCATTCTTGTGCTGCTTAGCAACATCCTTTCTTTCTTTGAGATGCCCCTCGACAAAAGCCTCATTTGCATTTTCATAAGTATCGTAGTTATCGCATTTTCAGTATTTATTTTATACCAAACATTTGCTTTAGCAGAATTTTTCCCATTCGTTCTCGCCGAAGACAACAAGACAGGAGCCACTAAATTACTGAGTTCTTTTTGGGCGAAATCTTCTCCCTACAACCTCAAAACGATTAACCTTTTTCTCAGTTTCACGGGATGGTGGATACTCGCCATATGCACCTTGGGCATCGCTATGTTATGGGTAGGCCCTTATTGGTGTTACGCCAAGACCGAGCTTTACAAAGAAATCACCAGCAAAGAAAAAGCTACAGAAACTTCAGAATAAGTTTATACAAAATAGTCTCGCATTAACACGAGACTTTTTATTTTTACACTTACCTATTCCAGCCGGAATGTCCGTCACCATAAGCAACGCCACCGCCATCATCATCGTAGCCGCCCAACGACGAAGTGCTTTTCACGCCGAGCCAGCCGCGCATTCTTTTTATTCTCGCTGAGGTCGCTGCGTTTTCCTCCGCGGCATTCTCCTCGCCGTTCGCGGCATTTTTTGCGGAGACATTCCCTTTGTCATCTTTCGAGGCGCACTTCAAAGCGACATTTTCAGCATGTCCACCCACTTGCAAGCTAGCACCTTGCGTTTCTTCAAGAATCTCAGCCATGTCATTTCCTCCCGCAAAAAATTTTACCTCGAAAATATAGCTATTTACATGATAGCAACAAAGCAAACCACCGTCTTTAAAAACCTCAATGCCCAGAGAACTGCGTCAAAGCCTCCACGCGATATCCCGAAAGTACATCGCGCCCTTTAAGGTCTAAAAGTTCTATGATAAATGCGCAGCATTCCACTTTGCCGCCCACTTTTTCAATAAGCTGAATTGCAGCACGTGCCGTTCCACCTGTAGCAAGCAAATCATCGATAAGAACAACGCGATCCCCAGGCTTAATGGCATCTTTGTGAATTTCTATGCAAGCAGAGCCGTACTCCAAATCGTACGTGACACCGACCGTTTCCCGCGGGAGTTTACCTTTTTTGCGCACAGGCACAAATGGCTTGTGAAATCGTTCCGCAACAGACATGCCAAACAAAAAACCGCGCGCTTCAAGCCCCGCAACAACATCGAACTCTATTTTTTCAATAACTTTGTAAAGACTATCCATCGTCAACTTGAGTGCATCGGCATTTCCCAAAATCCCCGTAATATCGCGGAAAAGAACCCCAGGCTTCGGAAAATCAGGAACTGATATAATGTAGTCTTCAATTTTCATGGCGCCCGCCCTCCAACTTTATATAATTAAAATAATTTAAATCAGCACGATGTAAAAGAGCATATAAGAAAAATAATTTTACATAAAGACATTCTCCTTAAATTTGCTCATAATAATATGTACAAAACAAATCACAACTAAATTTAAAAGTTTTGTACTCACGATTTTATTAAGGAGAAAACAATGGCTAAAGAACGTTTTAAAAGATCCAAACCACATTTCAACCTTGGAATCATCGGCCACGTCGATCATGGCAAAACAACATTGATAGCCGCTCTATCCAAAATTTTCGGCACCATATCTAATGGAAATGATCCAGAAGAAAGAGATCGCAACTCCTCACCAAGCCAAATAGAATTTGAAACAGAAAACCGCCACTACTCTATAGGCAACAACGGATCCCACAGCGATTTTGTGAAGAACATGATAACTGGCGCCGCTCAGATGGATGGCGCAATCCTCGTCGTTGCAGCACCCGATGGCCCAATGCCGCAAACGCGTGAATACGTTCTGCTAGCACATCAATTAGGCTTAGAAAAAATGGTCGTATTCTTGAACAAGTGCGACATGGTTAACGATCCTGAAATGCTTGAACTCGTAGAACTCGAAATCCGCAACATGCTCTCTCAATATGATTTCGACGGAGATAATACCCCGATTATCCGCGGATCCGCCCTTAAGGCGCTCGAAGACGATCCCATGTGGAAAAACAAAATCATCGAGCTCATGAACGTTTGCGACACGTATTTACCTCTCAAGGAACCCAAAGATTTGCCTTTCCTCTTGCCTATCGAAGATGTTTTCAACATCACCGGGCGCGGAACAGTTGTCACCGGACGCGTCAAACGAGGAACCCTACACTTAATGGACAAAGTCGAACGTGTCGGCATTCGCGAAACTGCAGAATACTTTACCACCGGCATCGAAATGTTCCGCAAGATTCTTGACGAAGCACAAGCCGGCGACAATGTAGGTGTACTCCTCCGTGGCGCACAAAAATCAGATTTCGTTCGCGGCATGGTTCTCGCAAAACCGGGATCCATCTTTGCGCATACCAAATTCAGAGGCCAAATTTACGTGTTAAAAAAGGACGAAGGTGGCCGCCACACACCATTCATGAATGGCTACCGTCCTCAATTTTATTTTTGGTGTTCCGATATTACCGGAACCGTCGAGCTCCCCTGCAACGTCGAGATGGTTACTCCTGGCAGCTCCGCAATCATTGACGTACAATTGATAGCCCCTATCGCAATGGAAAAAGGAACTCAATTCGCCATACGCGAAGGCGGACGCACCGTCGCAAGCGGCACAGTTATTGAATTTCTCGATTACGATATTCCTGCAGACAACAAATTCCTCTTGCAAATCGACGAGTCTTACGTCATTATTGGTCGAGGACTCTGTGTTACTGGAACTATTAAAAAAGGAACCATCCGCCTAAACGACAAGGTTAAAGGCGCAGGACTACAAGCAAGTAAATCATACATTGTTACGGGCATTTCTCTCATCAACTCGACAAATGCAGTTAGCAATGTTAGCGAAGCACGCGCTGATGATAAAGTAAGTATTTTGCTCAGAGGTGCAACAAAGGCTGAAATTAGCGGCGAAAAATATCTCATCTCCGTAAATTAAATCTCCATATAAGAAACACAGCTCCCTTGGTGTAATGCCGAGGGAGTTTTTCGCAATTTTATACAATTTTTTTCGAAGTTCCTTTTATAGAATACGGGTACAACCGCGGCGCAATTTCGACAAGCATCGCAAACTTTCAAAATCGCGCCACACAATCGAATAAAAGGAATACAATATGGAAAAAGAACTTTTTGAAAAATTCAACAACGGCGAACTCAGACTCCCCAGCAACACAAAAGCATTCAAGGATATCGCCTGGAGCAAGCACCCGACTTTTGAAGGAGTCGAACTCAAGCACATCATCACCTCGAAAGAAACTGGCGGCACATTCAGCTACCACCTCGTTCGCATCGCACCAAATAAAAGCATCAAGAATCACATTCACGAAACGCAACTCGAAACTCACGAAATCATCGCTGGGAGCGGCGTGTGCATAAATGACGGCGTCAAACTCGATTACGTCCCAGGCGTGATTTCGATTATGCCCGCAAAAATTCCCCACGAAGTAAACGCAGGCGACGAAGGGCTTTACATGTTCGCAAAATTCATTCCCGCGCTATGTTAAAGATGGCGCCCCAGAACAAGTCCGGGGTGACAAAGAGGCCGTCATGACGATTTAGGCATTATTTGATGCGGGTTTCACGGCCCGCTTATATTCTTTAGGCGAGAGCCCAACTAATTTTTTAAAGCAACGGTCCATGTGACTTTGGTCGTAAAATCCGGCATCGTAAGTCACTTCGGACGCGCTTCTTTCGGCAAGCAGTTTTTGCGCCTTGCGGACTTTGCATTGCATCTGGAACTGGTGCGGCGTAAGCCCGAATGCCTTTTTAAATTCCCGAATCATGTAGAACGGGCTGATGCAAGAATCATGCGCCATCTGTTCAATCAAATAGATGTTCTCGGGATTTTCGAGAATGCTTTTGCGCAACTCATTCAAGCGAGCAACAGCATTTTCATAATCGCCCGCACTTTTCGATTCATCGACTTTTATGCACAACACAACCATCGAATAGCTTCGCCCATCGAACGTCTTGATTTCGTGCAATACGTTCGGCGGAATCTGGAACTTATCGCCGGCACTGTAAATTTCCGCAACCCCGTTCATCACCAAGCAAACCGACCCTTCTTCGATATAGCCGACAGTCAAATGATCCGTATGCGTATGCGACGGATACGACTTTTGCCAATCCTTATAGCGCACGCATTCAATTTGATCATTCTTTTTACTGTACGAAATTTCGGGCATCAGCGCAAATTATAGCAATTGATACTGCATTATAAAAAAAGATGCCCGTTGTCTTTCCGAACTTATTTCGAGACAATCGGGCATGCAAAGGTTCAGTTTATTTTTATCCGTCCTAATTTATCTTTCATATTTATCGATCGTTAGTCACCTCCTTACTTAACATATTTCTTGATAAGCCTAATCATGATATCCGTAAGGCTTTCCACATTGTAATTACCTACAGATGCCTTGATGTGAGAATTTCCAATGCCGCTGTCATCCGTGAGGAACACATAGGTGCCACCCGTAGCAACATCAAAGAATCTCAACATAAATTCCGTATCCTTATCCACACCGCTAGCCGCCACCGGAATCAACTTGATGCCATGTTTTGCATAGAGCATGATGGATTCCTGAAGGCTTTCGATGATATCATTCTCATGATGCGCAGGAGCATCAAGAATGAGGAACGCAATGCGTGCGCGGGCCGATCCATTCCAGGAAAGATCCTGCAGCGAAGCCTCAAGCGCAGAATGGACAGCTTCAGGATAATCGCCACCGCCAGAAGCGCTCTGTTCCGAAACAAAATCCTGCGTTTCAGAAGCATCATCAGTAAAGTCGCTAGCACGCGTCAGGTAAGCATCTCCTTCATCACGGTAAAACAGAGCTGCCGTGCGCAAAGCCACCTTGCTTTCCGAACTTGCATGGTCAATAATGTAACTGAGATCAGACTTGAGGAATTTAATTTCATCGCTCATGGAACCCGTTGCATCCACGATGAATGCAACATCGGCTTTTGCTTTCGGGTGCCTGATTTCATCATCGACCACAACGTTGACATTAAATTTTTTGTCACCCATAGTGGTGAGCTTTACAGATTCCTTTACCCAGTCACCATCGACCTTCAATGAGTATTCCTTAGCATTGGGTTTCTTGGAGCGATCTTTAAACAAGTTTATCCAGCAGTATGCATACCCGGCATTATCTGTCTTGGTTGCAAATTCCTTTGAATTGCTGTTAAAGAGTTCCACGTCAACATTGGCGATACCGACCCTGTTGCCATCAACCACTCTTACCACTACGAGATTTTTCGGATAAAATTTCCAGTAATCGGTCTTCCCACTATAATCGTCATCATCGAGAAGATTTGTCCAAAACTTCCAATTGTCCAAATCGTTCCACTCGCCTGCAGTGAGCAATCCAGCCCTTCGGCTTTCATTCCTGCCACTATGCCTTCTTCTATAAGTAGGCTCATCGTCGCGTTCAAC
Organism: Fibrobacter succinogenes; assembly: GCF_902779965.1. Classification (NCBI taxonomy): domain Bacteria; kingdom Pseudomonadati; phylum Fibrobacterota; class Fibrobacteria; order Fibrobacterales; family Fibrobacteraceae; genus Fibrobacter; species Fibrobacter succinogenes. The sequence goes on from NZ_CACZDK010000005.1 coordinate 24,459, forward strand.
AACACGTTCATAGCGTTCAGAAACTCGAACCTTGCTTTTTTTCAGAGAGGGTTCATCTCGTGCTACTCCCATATCAATAGATCTTGATGTTGTTCTAGTTTTCGCTTTAGAAGATCTTATACCTGAAGCGCTACCTCCAAGCAGTCCCGCTAAACCATCTCCAATACCGCCTGAACCAGCAGCAACATAACCTTCGTTAAAACCGCCAGATCCACGTCTACCGCCAAGTACTGTTTTTCCCGATGTAGAAAGACCGCTTACGCTTTTCATTACTTTATCTATATCTTTTGTAAATTTAGCTTCTCCAGAAACAGGTCTTGAAGCCAACATTTTTAGCACTCCGCGATCAAGAGACGCCTTTGGCATCCCTTTAGAGCCATGATCCTTCGCACGTTCCGAATGATCCGATGTAGTGGTCGATAAAAACGATGCTGACTCTTCAATGGATTCACTTTCATCGGCACGTTTTGCAACTTCCGTGCGACCATCATCAGACTCATCAACTTCTGTAGTTTTGCCGTCAGTTGTTTTTTTACTTTCGCTCTCACCGCCGCTAAAGATAAAGAGAATGGCGCCAGCAAAAGCTACGATTGCAATAAGAATGAACAGTTTGTTTTTCATGATGTCCTCCCTTGTTTTTCCTTCAAACTAGCACATTCGATTTTGCGAAACCAGCGATTTTGCAAAGAAGGCGGATAAATGATTTTTACATTTTTCATTGTAATTTTTTTGTCATTTAATAACACAATTCCTTTACACAATCAGTCCCCTAGCAAAGTCTCTCCAAATTATCTATTTTTGCTCGTCGTCCATTTTTCGCGGAGTAGCTATGTCAAAAGAATTTTCGAAATGGGTTGCCTGCTGGGGTAACGCCACATCCATCACAGACCGGAAAGAAGCAACATACGCCAAGGATTTAATGCTCCGCTATCCGATTCGCGCCTGCTTTTCGGGGAACAAATTGCGATTCCATTTTTCGAACCTCACCGGCACAGAACCGGTGACCATCAGCGAAGCATATGTCGCCAAATCCGCGCAGCCCCAAACGGCAAACGCACAGTCCGCAGCCACAGTCGCCGCGCAGTCTATAACCGCGCCATCTTCGAATTACATTCCGACTGCGATTACTTTTAGCGGCAAGCAATCCGCCACAATCCCTGCCGGCGAAGAAATCTTGAGTGATGAAATTTTATTCAATGTAACCGCAGGCGAAACATTTGACGTGAGCCTTTACTTTGCAAATTTCACACAAATGAACGCAGGCACGGCCATCACGGGACCGCTTTCGGGTGGCAAGTACAGCTATGGCAACTTCGCAAAATCTGCAACCCTCCCTGACGACCTCACGCGCAAAACAAACTGGATTTACTTCCTCAATACAATCGATATTTTCACCGAAGAAAAAAACTTTGCGCTAGTGTGCTTCGGCGATTCCATCACCGCGCAAGACTGGCCCGATTACCTCACACTCCGCTGCGCCCGCGAAGGATTCAACAATGTCGCCATCATCCGCCGCGCCGTGAGCGGCACTCGCATTTTACGCGAATACAGCTGCATCACCTACGCTGCATACGGCCTTAAAGGCGCCACACGCTTCCCCATCGAAATGAATGTTGCTGGCGCCCGCGCGGTTATCGTACAACACGGCATCAACGACATCATCCACCCCGTCGGCGTTGAAGTCAACAAATTCCGCCCCTGGAGCGACATGCCCACAGCAGACGACCTCATCAACGGCGTCCGCACACTTTACATCACGCATGCACGCAAGCTCGGTCTCAAGATTTACAGCGGCACGCTCCTCCCGATTTACGGCTGGCGCACCTACAACGAGAACCGCGATATCATCCGCACGGCATTCAACGAATGGCTCCGCACCGCACCCGATTTCGATGGTTGTGTTGACTTCGATAAAGCCGTCCGCGGTCACGACGATCCCAAACGATTCAGCAACGGTTTTGATTCCGGCGACCATCTGCACCCCAGCGCCAAAGCATACGAGGCCATGGCTGAATGCGTCCCCGAAGAATTGTTGAAATAAATTTGTCCATAAGGACGTTAATTATTTATTTTTAGAATATGAGTTTGAAAGAATCCATCAAGCAAATTCAAAAACGGGAGCTTATCACGCAAGACGAACTTATCCGTCGTCTTGGCTGTTCCCGCAGTAGCCTTATGGAACGCGGCACCACCGAAGCAAATACGGCATTCAAACTTGCATTCGGAAACAACGAAACCAATAACGCAAGCGACACACAAAACCCCAAATCTCAAGATTCTAAAGAACTCGAAAAGTTCCTCCCGTGGGTACGCAAGTTCCCCATCCGCGCTTTGCAAAACAAGGGACTCATTCCTGCAAACGCCAAAAATGCAGAACTCGTGCGCGCCGTTTTCCGCTTCATGCAAATCGGAAGCATTGCCGGATTCAACAACTACTATAGCACCGCATTGCAAACTGCAAACCCGCAAACATACGCGGCATGGATCCGTTTAGGTGAACTCCAAGTCAAACGTCTAACAACAGACTTTACGCCTGAACAAGATGCAATTCTTGCAAACCTAAAGTTTTTACGGAAAAACGTTTTTCTTCACGGTCAAAATTTGCGCAACGTCGCCCGAGAAGCTCTCCAAAATTGCGGAATAGAATTCCTCGAAGTGGAACCGTTCCTCACCGCGCCCACCCCGACATGCGCTTTTTATTGGAGAGGTTACCGCCCCGTCATTCAGTTCCCGACAACCAAGATAGACGATTCAAAATTCCTTGAAGCGCTGTTCCACGCGGTTGCACACGTGCTTTACCACCCCTTACGAACATCCTGCTTGCAACTCGGCAATCATGCGATGCCAATTGCGGCGCAGCCCAACCCCTCCGCCGCCAAGAGCGTCCAAGAAATCGAAGCCGAAAAATTCGCCCAAGACATGCTCCTCTCCGAAGCCGAAGAATGCGAACTCATCTGCTGCGGTCGCTTTAATGAGCGCCGTTGCATCCAACATTTTTCCGGCGTATTCCACGTGCGCCCAGGAATCCTCGTCGAGCGCTTACAGCAACAAGGCAAAATCAAACGCAACTCGCTGCTGAACGATTTTAAAATCGCAGTTTAAAAGAAACGAAACATCACTGGATGTTTCGCGCTTCCGAGCCTATCCTGCAACATTTCGGCATAAAAAAAATCCGGTCAAACCGGATTTTTCGCATTCAAGTTTGCGCGCCGTCCTCACGCGCATCCCGAACTAGTAGTTAATTCCAAAGAACAGGTTGACGCTCTTGAAGCTCTTGCCAAAATCAACCTTGGAAGCGATGATATCAAAGCCAACACCGGCTTCCAGCTGAACTGCAGAATTGTGGAAGAAGTTTATACCAAGTTCGCCGCCAAGACTCATGCCCAAAGCCCAACGTTCACCGAAATCCCAATCATCAAAGTGGGAATCGAACTGCAAGCCCAAACCGAGACCGCCGCCAATAAACGGAGAAACATCATCATCAACGAAAGAATAGCGACCACCCAAAAGCATATTGCCATGGATCTGCCACCCTTCACCAAAAGTGAAGTTCCACGTACTGATTGCAGTGATTGCACCATGCGTCGTCATTTCCCAAATATGCCCATAACGGATAAGAGGGAATCCCATTTCTTTATCCTGTGACGTATTCTTTTCGGAATCTTCCCAGTTACGCCAGAAAGAAAGGCCAAAAGCAGCCGTCTGGAAACTATAGACCGGACGCTGGAGTTTTTTCTCCGGTTCAATGGTATCGTTGTTCTGGGCAAATGCCGCAAGAACGAGGAAGGAAATAAGTACTAATATCTTTTTCATAATAGGAAATATACAAAAAGATTACACAATAAGTTCAAAGAACATTTAACCATTCTATATTTTACAGCACACATGAATAAAGCCGCTATTATTGTTGCCGTTTCGATGCTCCTGAGCCGCGTACTCGGGATTTTCCGTGAAATGCTCCTTGCCCACGCTGCTGGCGTGTCGCTCGAAAAAAATGCACTCGACCTCGCGTTCATGATTCCAGACATCCTGAATCACGTGGTCAGCACCGGATTCTTGTCGATTATATTCATCCCGATTTTCACGGGCTACAAAGTCGCAGGTGACGAACGTGGCGGCTGGAAGTTCTTCAGCAACGTGCTCAATACGTTTGGAATTGCGCTCCTCATTCTCGTGATTCCGGCATTTATCTGGATGAAGGAACTCATCGCACTCCTGACCGTCGATGGCGTGACGCCCGAACTTTTGGAACGCGCCACCTATTACGGGCGCATTATTCTTCCGGGGCAGATTTTCATTTTCGTGGGGAGCATCCTTGTCGCGGTACAGCATACCCGCAAGCAGTTCCTAATTCCCTCCCTCACGGGCCTCATCTACAACATCGCAATTGTGGGCGGCGGTGCCGCAGGCCTTGCCCTCACGAATTACACCGGCAATGATTACGGACTCTCGGGATTTGCATGGGGCGTACCCGTCGGAGCGTTCATCGGATTTTTCGCCCTCCAGATTTTTGGAGCCAAGCGCGGCGGTGTTCATTATGAATTTATCATTGAACCCAAGCACCCTGACATTATTCGTTACTTCAAGATGATGCTCCCCATGTCTCTTGGCGTGGGTTCCATGTTCGGTCTTGAATTTATCATCCGAAGCTTTGGTGCAAATTTCGGCACAAGCGGCATTTCGAGCCTCAACTATGCTTACCGCGTCATGTACACGCTCGTCGCTGTATTCGGCTTCTCGGTCTCGGTCACGAGCTATCCCGACATGGCTCGTCTCGTCAAGGAAGGCGACTTCCCGCAACTCAACCGCAAAATCTGGAAGAGCCTCTCGCGCATGTTCTGCATCTTGATTCCAGCAGTTGTCGCCGTGTGGGCACTCAGCTTCCCCGCCGTGCGCATCCTCTTTGAACGTGGCGCATTCCACCGCGAAACGACCGAAGCGATTTCTGAAATTCTCCGCTGGTACTTGCCCGTGAGCCTTGGGCTCTGCCTGCAGGCGGTTCTCGTCCGCAGCTTCTACGCTTGCGAACGCATGTGGGTCCCCACACTTTTGAATACCGGCATTTTTGCAGCAACCATTCCCGCCTACATTTTGCTGGGCGAACCCGAAGTGGGTCTTGGCATCAAGAGCGTCCCGATTATCGGCGCTACAGGCGCAATACTGCAAGTGATTTCGATGATCTTTATGTGGGCAAAGAAGAACGGCACTGACGGCATGAAGGATGCGCTCCTCAATATGGCACGTGCACTCGTCGCCTTCGGCATCATGATTGCAGCCGCCATCGGTCTTGATTGCATTTCGGATGATTTTGTCCGCAATGCAAACTTTGTAACGCTCGTCGTTTACGCTTGCGCCGCAGGCATTGCGCTCTTTACGCTCACGCTTATTGTCCAGCGCTACCTCGGCAGCAAAGACGCCAAGGACATTTTAAACGAACTTCTTGGGAAAGTGCTCCGCAAGTTGCACCTAGCGCATTAAGCGCCTTCGGCGCAGTTACTAGTTAATAGTCACTTCGCCCTACGGGCTAGTTACTAGTCTTTAGTTATTAGAGAATCTTGAAAAAAAGTCATTCTCGACTGAGCGTAGCGAAGGAGGGAATCCATACATTGTACCATAAAAAATTATGGATGGGGTAACCCCCTCCCTTTAGGTTCAGTAAGCTCAAAACTTTTTTCCGTATTCATCACCTTTCTGGCGGTAAAATTTCTTCTGGCAACGATCCGTAGCTAGAGACTTTATCGCCTTCAAAGCCGTTGATCATCCATTTGACGAAACCCACAGTTCCGCCAAGCACGGCGCCAGTTGCAAAGCCTACCCCAGCAGCACTCAATGCAACAAGTTTGAAAGGAAATAGGCGAATATCCATTACATCCACTGCACGCAAACAACCACTACCATTCGTAGCCACGAACCAACCGGGGACTGCCATAGCCGTTGCAGTATTCGCCCCATAACGAATCATGGGGTTCGGGTTCTTGTTTGATGCACAACCAACAAGGCTCAACACAAGCAACATGCAAACGACTAGCTTCAAAAGACTCATACTCGCAATATAAAGAATTTCAAAAGGAGAATTCTGAATTTACCTTAATTTCACACCATATTCAGAATCAAAACCAGCCCTAAAACGACCTAGAGTAGCCCCATTTTCTAGAGTTCCACCTGCATTATAAGCCTCAGGAAGCGAGGAATCAGCAGAAAAACCTTTTTTGGAACCATACGCTCCATGAAGCATCAGAACACTATAATTTTCAATGGATTTCATCGGTTTGGGAATAGACCAACAATTAATGGCAAAAGCCATTATCAATACAAATAGATATTTCATCATATCTTCCTATTTCAAATAAATTACAGTTCCATCATTTCGATAAAATTCTAATTCCCTATTTCCCGTCCATTTTACATCAGAGCAAGTTATTTCATTTTTTATCAAAGAACAAATTCGCACCCCCAATTCCATCATATTTCCGCTAAAATGACCTTCATAAATTTTTTCCATTGGAGCAAAAATACTATCCGACCCATTTTTTAAGACAAAGCTATTTCCATTTTCTTTATTTAAAACAAGACAATACACATCATTTCCCCAAGCTCTCACATCATCGCATTCTCTAATCCATTCTAAATCTTTATCAATGCGCTTATATACAACTGTTTTCGCAACAGTATCCAGCACCGCATACTGGCAGCTGTCTCCTCCTGCATTTAACGACTTTTCATTACGCACAATAAATGTTCCGTCAACCCATTCCTTTACAGAATTTCCTCTAAACACAACAGAACACCCTTCCAAATTTCGATTAAACGATATTTTATGAGGTTTTTCCCCTATTTTCCATAAAGAAATTGAATTTTCTCGCTGTACATTTAGATGTCCCCAAATTACAGAATCAGAGAATTGACCATCCCACAAACCAAGAGTCCAGCTTCCAGAAATCGAATCACACCATCTTGGACCATCTTCCTGCACCCGGTAATTATAAACACACAGCCTTGCATTTTCACAACCATCATCTTCAAGATACTCCCCATTCCAACGATCTGTATATTCATGCCAACAGCGGTAATCTTCAACCATCACCAACGAATCATCAACAAAACCCATCACCTTAGCTCCGCTTCGTTTTTCTTCCCATTCGAAAGTAGTATCCGAACACCCCCACATGCATACGCATGCAAAGGCAACCACCAAAACAGCGAGCACTTTTCTTAGCCCAAACTTGTTCATTTTATTTTCCATAAGAGGTTCTCCTATGTTTAAAATTTTCCAATATAAATTTACATACAAAAGTGTTATATGCAAGAGCAAGACTTTACTGGATTGATGGCTGCGCCGTCCGAGGCTTCGGCTCAAAAAACATCGAAAAACGAATGAAGCAGTCAAATTTATTTGACTATTTCTGAGTTCAAGATGTGACGCGAAGCGTCAAATAAGTCTGCAAGCAGCCCTGCTTTATTCGCCTTGCACTCTTTTCTTCACCCTTTGGGTTCAGGATGACGAAAAAGCGGGTTCAGAATGACGTAGAAAAAAGCGATGCCGGAACGGAGTCCGGCATGACATTTTACTGAATAACAGCTATGAACTATCTCTTACCGTCGCGCATTCTATACAGCACGCAAGCGATATCGATAGGGCGCGGGAGGCTCATTTCGCGGCTTAGGCCTTGCGGCAAATTGCGGAATCCGACATTCTTGATTTTTTCGCAGAGCGCATTGATGCGTTCCATAATCGTTGCAGACTTTTGCGGCTCACCATTTGCAGAATCATTGTTGCTCGCTGCATTCTGGCAGAGGTTCAACAGCATAAAGCCTGCACCGAATCGCTGTTGCTTATCCACGAGCGCTCCCGCCTTAGATGTATCCGAAACGAGGAACCCAATTTGCAATAAAGTATCGCCCGAAATTTTGACTTTCACTTGGCGCTCTACAGCAGATGCAGGGCGAAGTGACGGGAGCAACGGTTTCACGTATTCAGCAAAGTCGCGACACTGCGGTTCCACAAATGCGGGCAAGTTAGGCGCGATTTTTGCGGCATCACCGACGCAACTACCTGCACCATCCACGCCAACCGTTCCAGCAGCCGAACCAACAACACTATCAGCAAGCCCCGCCGCTACATTCTTTCCATTAATTCTTGCACATTCCGCCTTGTACGAAGCCATCACGATAATGTTGTCTGCCAAATCCAAAAAATCACCGCAGGCGCCAGCTACCAGAATAAAGCTACGATTCTGGATTTCACGGATGCGGTCCGTCAGCGGGATAAGCGGTTCGCGATCATCGCCCAAGAGCCTCCTCACACGGACATCGCGAATCAAAAAGTTCACAGCAGAGGAGTCTTCGTCAATCAAAAACACATCGCTCCCAGCTTCCATCGCTTCCATCAAGTTTGCGGCCTCGCTCGTCGAACCCGATGCACAAGCGGTCGTAAAGTTCTTTGTCGAAATTCCGCCCGGCAAATCACGCACAAACTGCGATAGGTCTGTTCCGCGAACGCTGCGGCCATCTTCAACGCCCACGCGCACCGCCGATTCGCTAATGACAATGCCTTCGCGGCCATCGCCCGGAATATGCGGGTAAACAGCCTTCGTGAGCGCCTGCAACAAAGTCGATTTTCCATGGAACGCCCCGCCCGAAATCACGGTAATGCCTTTCGGGATTCCCATACCGCGAATCTCGCGACCGTTTGCGACAAGCGTCACCGCCATTTCAGCAGGCGCGGTAAACGGCACAGCCCCTTCCATCGGGAGTTCACTAAGTCCCGACGCGCGCGGCAAAACAGCACCATCCGGCACAAACGCACAAAGTCCACGTTCTTCAAGCTGCGACAAAATTTCCTTGCGCTCGGCAAGCACGCGGTAATGTTCAACAAGTTCAGGCTCAACACCATCCGGCTTTGACTCGCCCGAATTATAAAGCGCCGCCGAAACCAAGTCCGGGAGCACCATCGTCAAAATCTCGGCAGCAGCTTCGGCCTGGATTTTGCGACCATCGCCCGGCAAGCGCACTTGCAGACAAGCCCGCAGTTCACCATTATCGACCCAAAGCGCGTTCCGCACCAGCATTTCAGGTCCAGCAGTGTCAAAAACAACCGCGGCATCCCTATCGGGATACTTTTCACGAACAAGTGCAGAAAGTTTACGGTAAAGAAAATCGCTCAACGCGAGGCGCCGTTCAAAAGAGCTACCCCATTCGCTTGGGAACCCCAGCATCAGCAAGTTCGACTTAATTATCACACGCGAAGCCGGTGCATACGGGTCACCCTGCACATGGAGAAATTCCAGCACAAAGTCACCAAAATCCCACGTCCTATCCGCGAGGGATTTGTAAAGCCCATAATTTTTCCCTTGTAAACTGCGAATTTTTTGATAAAGCGCTTTCATGTACAAAAATTAGTTAATCCAGACCAAATATTTACGTACTTTTTACGGCACTTTAACATTTATCCATGTAAAAAAGAATTAAATTCTTAATGTCTAATAAACCATTTACAAGCAAAACAGGAGTACCTGCAATGAAAAAGCTGTATATTTTTGCCTTGATGATGGCTTTCCTCTTCACGACCGTTGTCGCTGACGAAGAAGATCCACCTCCGCGTGGCAAGGCCGCAACCATTAATATCATTACCGAACCGCCTAATAGCGATGTGTTCCTTGGTGGTGAACCTCTCGGCAAGAGCCCGATCAAGGATAAAGAAGTCAAGTCTGGCCGCCAGACTCTCGTTGTTATCGACCAGGGCTTTGAACTCGTCAACAAGCGCGTGAACGTCTGGCCGGGCAAGGATAGTCGCAACAACTTCGACTTCAGCACCAAGATTCCGAAGGGCCACATTAAGATCACGACCAATCCGCCGCGCTGCCTCATCTTCGTCGATGGCGAACAGGCTGACAAGACAGATGGTGCAGAACTCGTTGTTCACAACCTTGACGCAGGTGACCACATGGTTCGCGCACAGTGCAGCAACCGCAAGAGCGCAGAAGCACTCGTGACCGTCAAGGGCGAAGAAACGGCAGAAGTTCATCTTGACGCTACCAGCGGTTCCAAGAAGAAGAAGAAACGTTAATCCGCGTTTTTCGAACGAAAAATTGATTTTTTTCAAAGAACTCTCCGTTTGGAGAGTTTTTTTTATGTTTTTTTTGTATGTTTATAACAAAACATTTCCAATCTAGGAGAAAAAAATGTCTAAAATTTGGATTTTTGCCCTCTGCGCAGGCCTCGCTTTCCTCTCTGGTTGCGCTAGTGACGGTGGTAAAAAAGTCACCCGCCTCGACGCAAACTCTGTTACCGACCTCTCCGGCAGTTGGAACGATACCGACTCCCGCCTCGTCGCCGAAGAAATGATCAACGACTGCCTCGGTCGTCCGTGGTACAGCCAGTTCTCCGCCCAGAAGGGTTCCGTGCCGACTATCGTGATTGGCAAAGTTCGCAACAAGAGCCACGAACATATCCGCGTTGAAACGTTCATCAAGGATATTGAACGCGCCCTCATCAATTCCGGCAAGGCCGAATTCGTTGCAAACGCCAACGAACGTGGCGACCTCCGCGATGAGCTTGCAGACCAGCAGGGCAACGTTACTGAAGAAACGATGAAGGACGCAGGCATGGAAATCGGCGCAGACCTCATGCTCACCGGCACCATAAACTCCGTCATCGACCAGGAAGGCGGCGAACAGGTCGTCTTCTACCAGATCGACATGGAACTCACCGACATCCAGAGCCACCGCAAGGTTTGGATTGGCGACAAGAAAATCAAGAAGTACATGTCCAAGAGCAGCGTGAAGTTCTAGTTTGAATAGTTGGCAGAACTTAGACCGCTACGCTCTTAGAACTTAGTTGCAAAAGCTTACTGAAAAAGCAATATTCTAAGCACTAACATCTAAGATCTAAGCTCTAAGTTCTAATAACTGTAAACGCTCGCACCCGCGAGCATTTTTTATATACATTTAATCATATGAAACGATTTATTCTACTCTTTTCTGCCGCTTTATTGTTTTCGGCTTGCGCAAACAAGTCCCTCACTCGCTACGAGGCTTTAGCCCCCGTTTTTGAGCACAAGGGTTACGAAGCAACAATCAATGAAATCAAGAAACAGCAAGAAGACCTCTACGGTGAAAAGACGGAGTTCCTCTATTACTTTGACCTGGGTGTACTCTACCACTATAGCGGGAACTACCAGGAAAGTGCCGCCAACTTCGACAAGGCTGAAAAGATTTATGACGACCTTTACACACATTCTGTGACAAACGAAGCAGCCGCCATCGTCACTAACGACAACATCCGCCCATACAGAGCCCGCCCCTTCGAAGTGCTCGTGCTCCATGAAATGCAAATCATGAACTACCTTGCACAAAAGAATATCGATGGAGCCATGGTCGAAGTGAACCGCGCCCAAAAGGCGATGACTGAACTTTACCAAAAAGATAACCACAAGACAAACGACAACGGCTTTTTGCGCTACCTTACCGCCATCGTCTACGAAATGGCCGGAGAGCCCGACGAAGCGGCAATCGCTTACTACAAGACGGTCAAGGCTTACAACGAAAACATCCTGAACCTCCCGAAAGAAGCGCGCCAATTCATCATCGAAAGCTTAAAACGCTCGGACCGCGAAGATGATATCAAAACGCTCGGACTCGACATGGCGACAGAAACATCCAAGGCCCAAGCCTATTATGATCTCGGACAAGAAATTATTGTTATCGGTTACGCTGGACACGGCCCGATTTTGAACGAACTGCGCATGTCGGGAACGTATGTCAACGGCGGTCTTTTGAACCTCACTTATAAAGACGGAAAGACCGGCCAAATGGTAAGCACTAACGTAGGTGCTCCGCCTGTCGCAGGCGCAAGCAATGGCGAAACATTCCACATCACTTTTGCAATCCCCGAAGCCCACTCGTTCAGAAGCATGGTCAACCACTTTAACGTGTCAGTCGATGGCAAGTCTGGAATCCGCCCCGAAAAAGTAATGGCGCTCGACAAGGAACTTGAAATGAACCTCAAGGACGACTTTGCGAACACCATGACACGCACCGCCATCCGCGTCGTCCTCCGCACAATCGCGTCCCAGGCTGCAAAAAAAGCCATGAAGTCGGATAACGCCTTGTTTAACCTCTTCACAAGCATCGGTACAGATATTGCTCAAGACCAGCTCGAAAAGGCAGACCTCCGCATAGCACTCTTCTTGCCGAACTCCTTCCAGATGACCCGCATTCCTGTTGAGCCAGGATCGCACGAAGTCACCGTTGCCGCCGAAGGAAGTGACGGAAATACAGTCAACGTTTTTAATTTTGGCAATGTAGAAGTGAAAAAAGGTGAAAAGAAGTTCATCTTCGTGCCGGCAATCAAGTAAAAATGGAATAAACAGGCGAAAATGCACCATTTTCTAAATTGTAAAAACCATTTTTCCTAATAATTATTTAGTTTCAAGAGCAAAAACAAATCCTAGGAGCAATAATCAATGAATTTCAAACTCATTTTCGCAGCGGCAGCTATGCTTGCCACCCAGTCCTTTGCTATTGCAGGCATTGGCGCTCACTACACCCCGAATGTTGGTACCAAGCTCAGATCAGCAGACCGCGCTGACTTCAAGACCGAAAACGTGAACTTGGAAGGCAAGCTTGGCTTTAGCCATGGCAACTTCTCCTATATCCAGGGCTTCGGTTTCAAAGCATGGGTCGACGTTCTCCCGTTCGTTGATCTCGAAGCCACCTTCAATATCCAATTCGCCTCCTATAACGCCGCTCTCTGGACTTACGACGATGGTGAACCGGTAAAGCATCCTTTGGAAATTGAACTCGGCGGCACTCCGTTTGCAAAAGCAACTCCGAAGTACATCGCCATGAACGCAGACCTCTCCGTCACCAAGCCGTTCTCCATTCCATTGTTCCCGATCCGTCCGTATGTCGGTGGCGGCCTCACCTTCCACTGGAACACGTTCGTCTTGAACAAGGCTTTTGTTGAGAATATCATCGACGACATGTACGAAGAAGCCAAGGCTAAGAACGTAGACTTCTCGATGGACGAAAAGAAACTTGCCGAAAAAGTTGTCGACTACGCCAGGGACGAAAGCCTCACCAAGAGCATCGGCATCCACTTGCTCGCCGGTGTCCGCTTCAAGCTCCCGATCATCCCGATTGCAGCCTATGCAAACGTCAAGTGCTATCTCGGTGGTGACTACGATAGCGATATCGACGCCGGTAACTTTGCATTCGAACTCGGTGGCGGTTTTGCCCTCTAATTTTGTAGATTAAAAAAAGTTGGTTAGAAGAGAGTAGGTATCTAAGAATGACTCAAAATACAAGCAGCACGAACATCCTCATCATCGAAGATGAAATTGCCATTGCCGAAGGCCTCGTAGACCTCTGCGAGCTCAACGGTTACCGCGTCAAGCACGTTGTTGACGGCGAAAGCGGCCTTGCCGAAGCACTTTCCGGACAGTACGGACTCGTACTCCTGGACCTCATGCTTCCGGGCATGGACGGCTTTACCGTTTGCGACAAGATCCGCGAAAAGGACAAGAGCCTCCCGATTATCATCCTTTCTGCAAAGAATTCCGATGACGATATCATCAACGGGCTCAAGTTCGGCGCCGACGACTACATCCCGAAGCCGTTCTCCGTGCCGATGCTCCTTGCACGTATCGAAGCAGTGCTCCGCCGTAGCCGCCAGACGATGGAAAATGAAGGCAAGCTTGTAGCCGGCAACCTCCGCGTGAACTTCCGTGAATATACGGGCGTTCGCGGTACAGAAGAACTGGCATTTACCCGCAAGGAAATTGAAATTCTTGAATACCTCTGGAACAACCGCGACCACGCTATTCCGCGTTCCGAACTTCTCCGCAAGGTCTGGGGTTACGAAAACGCAGAATCCGTCGACACTCGCACGGTTGACATCCACATCACCAAACTCCGCAAGAAGATTGAAGACGATCCGGCTCATCCGAAGCTGCTCGTCACTTTCCGCGGTGAAGGTTATCAGATGCGTTCGGCACCAGAATGCGAGAAATCAGTATAAAAATCTCAACATACCTCTCTAGCAAGTACAAGGCTCTTCGGAGCCTTATTCTTGCCTCTAAAGATCGTCTCATTTTTGTGGCGATTTTTGTCATTATTGCGATTCCCGTAATAATGCTTTTAAGCCATTCTTACGCACAGTTGCAAACGTCGTCGCTCTTTGGTTACAAGGAACATGCGTTCTCTGTGCTACAGAATTTGAACAAGAACATTACAGCGGACTTGGCGATTGAAGACAGGCGCTCTTATGCCGACTATCGCTTTATCCGCTCGGTTCCCGTATTCGGTGGTGAAGAAATCACCATGTCCGAGCTTGCGGAATTCCCGCTCCGCAGCCATTACGTAGGTCTCATTGGGCACTTCCAGATTGACCCGTCCGGCAACTTGAGTACACCTGTACTCCCCGATGGAGTCCTTGAAAAAATCCCGATGGTCGATAGGGACAGGCGCGTCGCCATTCGCAACAAAATAAGCAAGATTCTCAACACATCTGGATTCCCTGCAATTTCTTCGGCTACAACTAACATAACGCCATCGAGCAGCGCCGAAAAAATCGACTCGACACAGAAAAACGATAGCAGGCTCATCGACCAGATTTACAAACAAGATCTCGATATCGCAAGCACGCGCAAGAAAAAGAAAACGAACAAGCCCCGCGTAGAGCACATTACCGAAACCGGAGATTTTGCATTTGGAGTCGAATCCACAAAGCTCGATACGACAGGCCTTCTCGTCCGCTTGATCAACAATGAATCGACGCACTCCATGGAAGCGGAAATCGACTTTTTCCAAGCCATCGTCGATTCGAACTACATCATTTTCCACCGCACGGTCAGACGCGGCCCCGATGTATTCATCCAGGGCTTTATTGTAGAAGCGCGCGCCTACCTCACAAACCTTGTTAAAAACGAAATCGAAAAATACAAGGGCGTAACTAAAGGCAATCAGCAAGACCCGCTCGTACTCGCATTCTTCCACAAGAATAAAGCGTTTGTAGCCTTTGGCGAACGCAATAACATCACCACAGAACTCCTCTCGGAATCGTTGCAGGCGCCTCTCTCGGATATTAAATTCAAGATGTACACTACGCAGCGCGCCCCAGGCGGTGAATTTGTCTTGTTCATCGGATTCTTGATGCTAGCCGTGCTTGCCATCGGTTTGATTTCAATTTACCATGTGACGCAAAGCCGCGTGAAGCTTGCCGCAAAGCGCCAGGATTTTGTTTCAGCCATTACGCACGAACTCAAGACTCCACTCACCGCTATCAAGATGTATGCGGAACTGTTGCAGAATTCTTGGGTTGCAAGCGAAGAAAAGAAACAGAAGTATTACGGACAAATCGCCAGCGAAGCAGACCGTCTTTCTAGACTTATCCAAAATGTGCTGAACCTCTCGAAGCTCGATGGAAACCGCTGGAACGTGCAACTCCGCATGGACAAGCCCAAAAAAGTTCTGGACGATTTCATCTCAACTTACAGCAAGAATGTGGAAAAGCAGGGCTTTGAACTTACCGTTTCTTCGGATACCGATGCCGACAACATCAGCCTCATGATTGACCGCGACGCCATCATGCAGATTCTGATGAACCTCGTCGATAACTCGCTCAAGTTCTCCAAGAACGCCGATTACAAGATGATCAACGTGGAACTGCGAATCAAGGGCACCGACATGTACCTCGCCGTACGCGACTACGGTCCGGGCATTCCGCCGAACGAAATGAAAAAAGTCTTCCAGGAATTCTACCGAGTCGAAAACGAAATGACAAGGCAGACAAGTGGCACAGGCATCGGACTTTCGATGGTCAAAAAATTGTGCACATTATGTAATATGAACATAGAATTGGAAAACGCGAACCCCGGTTTGCGCACGAAAATTCATTTCCCAAGTCTGTCGATTTAGCAGTAGACAGTAGACGGTAGCAAGTAGGAAGTGGATAGTAAATAGTGGTTAGTTGTTAGTTGTTAGAGATTGTCATCCTCGCGAAAGCGAGGATCTTTTTTATCGTTTACTATATTTTTTATGGTTTCTCTTTTTTTAAACGGGAACCATAAAATTCAAAGAGGCACGGTATGACTCAGGACGATATCATCAAGAATCCGTTGGATTATGATCTTTCCATTGAAACCGTTGGCAAGGGCACGCTTAAGTCCCCGATGAACGGCGTTCCTTTCGTTTCTGAAAACGATAAAGTCAGCCTTACCACTGACGTCAATCTCATCTCTGATTACTTAGCGAAGGGCATCCCGGTACCTTCACTCGAAGTGGCCGGCCCTCGACAGACAATTTTCCACGACCCCGCCTGGACGCGCGCAGGTATCGTAACTTGCGGAGGCCTCTGCCCAGGCCTCAATAACGTGATCAAGGGCCTTGTACAGGTGCTCTGGTTCGACTACGGCGTAAGGAACATCTTCGGTATCCCGTACGGCTACCGCGGCCTGAACCCGAATTACGGCTACTCCCCCATCGTGCTTGACCCGGATGTGGTCGACGCCATCCAGGAAGACGGCGGTACGATTCTCGGTAGCTCCCGCGGCATGCAGGACCCGGCAGTCATGGTCGATACGCTCATGCGCTTGAACATCAACGTATTGTTCTGCATCGGCGGTGACGGTACGCTCCGCGGCGCACACGCCATTGCCGAAGAAGTCAAGAAGCGTAAGCAGCCCATCTCGATTATCGGCATCCCGAAGACGATCGACAACGACTTGAACCTGATTGACAGAACGTTCGGTTTTGAAACCGCCGTGCTTAGCGCTACAGACGTGATTACAAGCGCGCATATCGAAGCTAACGGAGCATTCAACGGTCTTGGCCTCGTAAAGCTCATGGGCCGCGATTCCGGCTTTATTGCCGCATACGCATCGCTTGCGACAACAGTTGTGAACATCTGCCTCGTCCCCGAAGTCCCCTTTACGCTCGATGGGCTTTTTAAGGCTCTTGAAAGCCGATACGCCAGTGGCAAGACGCATGCCGTGATTGCCGTCGCCGAAGGCGCCGGACAGGAACTTTTCAAGAACCAGGAAGAACGCCGCGATGCTAGCGGCAACATTCTGAAGAACGATATCGGTGAATTCCTGACCAAAAAAATCAAGGAACATTTCGACAGCGTCGGCAAGGAAATCAACATCAAGTACTTCGACCCGAGCTACACGGTGCGTAGCATCCCCGCCAAAGGCACAGATGCCATTTTCTGCTTCCAACTCGCCGAAAGTGCCGTACATGCAGGCATGGCAGGCAAGACGGACATGGTCGTTGGCAGCATGAACAACGTTTTCTCGCACGTGCCTATCGAATACGCCGTCAGCGAACGCAAGAAAATCAACCCCAACGGAACCCTGTGGCACGCCGTTCTCGGTATCACTCGCCAACAGGACTATTTCTCCGGCAAGGGCAAACGCAGCAAGTAACCATTAATTTATTTTATATACTATGTTAAAAAAAGAAGAAAAAGTCATAATCCGCACTGCATTGATGGAGTACCGCAATCTTTTGTTCAAAACATTCCACGGCACAGACGAAGAAAAAAATCGCATTGCCATGGTGAACAAATTGCTCCAGAACTGGAAAGTCTAGCGTAATCATGAAGATTACGCCCCACATTTTTCTCGTATTGTTGCTCGCGTTTAGTTTTGCGGGAGCAAACGATTACCTGCACATAGCGGATTCCTGCTATGCGGCAAGAGCGTTGCGCGCTAACGGCGACAAGGCCGATGCAAAGAACGCGAGAATCATGAAGGAAAATTACCGCAAGGCGATGGAAGATTCCACTGTTCTGGAACAAGCGACGGAAGGCTACGTCAAGACGCTGTACTTTTGCTTTAGATTCGTGCAGTTCGACGAAAAGAAGCGCCAGCTCCATTTGGACACATTGATGGACGCCAGCAAAAGCGCCTACGAAAAGTTCCCGAAGAACAAGGAAATCGCACACGTTTACGCCTCGACGCTTTCGATGTGGGGTTCCGAGCGGAACGTGTTTTCTTCGCTCAAGGAAGGTATCGCAGGTAAAGTTCGCGATGTCGCAACCGCAGCCGAAGACTGGCAGATTCTCGGGCGCGCGCATTTCGTATTGCCCTATGTGCCGCTAATCCTCTCGTGGCCAGACGAAAAGCTTGCTGACAAATACTTGACGATGGCACTTGAAAAGAACCGCAAGGATATTTACAACTATTACTTCCTTGCCGACCTGCGCTACGATCAAAGCCGTTACGATGATGCCGTGGAACTGATTGTACAGGGCCTAGATGCAGGCGTTCGCCCCGGCTACATTCTCGAAGACAAGCGCGCACGCTGGCACTTGAAAGAACTGTGGAAGAAAATCGACTACAAGCATAGAGACAAGCTTTCGCCAAAGCATCTTGAGGATGGCGAAAACATCCGAAAAGCAATTGAAGCGCTGAGAAAAGCAAATCAAAAGAAGAAATAAGGTGAGAGTTTCTGCTCTTTATTTTGGCTTGAATATTTTATTTAATTTTAAAATTTACAAACAAGTTACAAACATACACTTGCCAGCATATTCAATTATTGGTACATTACCGCATGACCCTTGAAAAGGCCTCAGGCATCCGAAAATTTTCGGATGTTTTCTTTTTACCAGGAGGCTAAATGAATCAAGGACAAATTCTATTTCGCAACCATGATGGATTCTTCCATTACGTGTACGGCGTTCCAAAAAACGCTAAAACTCTGTTGAACATCTGCCGCAAAAACAGCCATGATCTTGATCGAATTCTTTCCGATGTCGATTTAGACACGCTTGTGCGCTTGCCGGGGTCGTACAACGAAGTGGGCGAACGCGGTGAAGCCGATATCGCATTCAAGGCTCACATTTTGAACGGTGGGGAAATCAACGTTGGCATTCTCATGGAACACAAATCTAAAAGAAAAAAGAACGTGTTAAATCAAGTGGGTCGCTACGCCCTTAGGGTCATCATGGATCATGATGACGAAATTTTCAGTTGGATTCCCACAAAAGCGGTTATCATCTACAACGGCCCTACAGAGTGGGATCCATTGGCAGAATTCCGTAAAAAAGCTCGTGCCAAGTTTCAAGGAAATGAACTACCTTTCGAATGCGTTCTTGTAAATCTCGCGAACATAGATGAATCAGTCTGTCTCGAATCGGACACACCCTCTGCAGCCATCGGGGCAATTGCGATGAAATACGCCTTTAACCCAGAAGGGTTTAAGGCTGTAATTCCGATTGTGGAAAAAATGCTTCAAAAAATGCCGAGCGACGAGCAGACTACTCTTATCGAAAAAATCATATTATATTTAGGTGAGTATATTGATGAATTTGCTGTGGAGGAACTTCAAATGGCATGGAAAAGTATCGGACAGAGAATGGGCTTTGTAAGCGCAGGCGATGCCCGCCGTGCCGCTGAAAAAGAAGGACGTAGAGACGGATTTAAGAAAGGACATGCCGAAGGACATGCCGAGGGACGCGCTGAAGGACGCGCTGAAGGACGCACAGAGGGGCATGCAGAAGGTCTCACCGAAGGACAGAACAACGCATTCGACGCGATGCGCAAAATCGGCATTCCCGAGGAAAAAATTCAAGAAGCCAAGGCTCTGCTAAAATCCTAAAAATTCATCAAAATCAACTAAACAAAAATTATTACACGCAATAACAAAAAAGACGGACAACAAACCGTCTTTTTTCCAATTCGTCGTCCGGCCCCTTAAGGGAAAGAATCCCGTTAAACTTTTACTCATTTCGGTTAGAACCGATGGCTAATATATTCAATAATACAATAGAGTTACCCGAATATGTCTGAATATGGAATTTTACTTTAGCAACATGTTTGGCAGCTTCTTCACCAGAAATAACTTCATGCTTTTTATCAGTATCAGGCTGCTTGAATTGGTTCCATTCAAAACACTGTGTAGATTCACTGCTTTCAAGAACAACCTCTGGCAAAGCACCACCTATTTTGGAATTAATAGAATCTCCAAGATCCAGTTGCATTGAAAGCGAGACATCACCACCAGCATATTCATAATTAGCAACAACGCAAATTCCATTCCAATTCTGAATGTCGGCAGAAAGCATTTCGCCGTTTGTATCAAAGCCAGCTACATAAAAACCGACATCAGAAAATAAGGAATTATCCACGTAGCCTTTTCCAAACACTACAGCAATAGACAGACTATCAATAGGATAATAATCAGGGAGATTACTTATATTTCCATAAACTGTTTCGTATGTCGAATGCCATTCATACTCTATTTTTGCACCCTTTTCAGAATTATCTTCAAAGAAAAATGTTCCAGCATTATTCCCAAATTTGGAAGGGCGATATGAATGTGCTTTTGTATTCACCTGATAGTCTCCGACTGACCATAAATCTCCATGTCCAGGGACAACACAAGTTTTACCGCCTTTGCCTTTGCAAGGGTCAACTTCTGGAGGCGCTGATTGATTTTCTTGATCCCTGCCTGTACCGATGGCTAAAAAACTGAAAGATCCATTATCGGAACCAGGTTGTGCCTGGAAATGGAATATGACCTTTTCAACATGTTTTGCAGCCTCTTCTCCAGAAATGATTTCATGAGCCCCTTCTATATCCGGCTGCTTGAATTGATTCCAGTCGTAGCACAAAACTTCATTTGTTCGACGAGGTCGAGATTCAAAAGGAAAAAGATTAGATTTTTCCTCCTTTTGCGTAATTACCGTTACCGACGGCAAAGCATAACCCATTATTTGATTAAGGGAATCGCCTAAATCAAGCTGTATTACCGGATCAATTGAACCTCTGTACATCATGCAGATTCCTTTCCAATTTGAAACGTCTGCTGAAAGCGCTGTTCCGTCGGAGTCAAATCCCGCTACGTAAAAACCAATATTGAAGTAAGAATTTTCAGTCATGCTATCTGGATCAAACTGATAATCACCGGAAAGAAAACCATTATATTTGGAAGAACTGTCTGGGTGCAAGAATACCCGCGTTACGCTCCCTTCTATAGAATCCGTTTCAAAAAAGATTTCTCCCGCATGTTCTCCAAATTTGTCGAAATCCGAGGCATAAACATTCGTTTTTACAACAGGATCTCCTATTGATAACAAATCACCATCACCAAACATTTGACCATGTAAACATCCAACATCCCCCCAATCTCCGCTAACTTTACAGAGGACTAGATGATCTTTAGACGAACTCGAAAGTTCCGAATCGACACTGCTCGACGAAGAACTTTTTTCTGCCGTTAATACACTCGGGTCATCAGACGATCCCGAGACATCCGCCCCTGAGCATGCGAGCACCACAAGCGATGCCACATATACCATATATAATTTCATATTCATTTTTTACTCCTCCAATTTTCCCTTGACCTTTTTCGATAGCGGGAAAAACTGTAAATTTAGCCTGTAAACCTGATCAAGCTTTCCGCAACTCGCCGCTATCGAAATAATTTTCTTGCGGCATGCTTCCAGCTCTTTCACGATTTCTTCGTAACCTTCGCGATTCACGCCCAATGTAACGCCAGCGACATGACGATCTTCGGCATTGAACTGATCAATAGATTCTATTCCAAGGCGCCCCATTTCACGGTGCATCATGCGGATTGCAAACGGCAGGGCTTCTTTGGAACCAGCAACAGCCTTATCCGTTTGCTCATAAACATTTTCACGAGTCTGCTTAAGGAAACCTGCATTTTCAAGAAAATTGAGAGACTTGCGAACCTCTTGCGCCGAAACTGTCTGGCAACATTTTTTGGCGATTTCTCCTGGCATAGCTCCCGGCATCATCGGGGCAAGTTCACGCACTACTGGATTTCTCCAACTTTCATAATACTCAAAAGCGTTCTCGTCAATCAAGCGCACTTTGTTTGCAGCTGAAATAGCCGCCATTTTGTCAAGGTACTCCTTTTTCACATCATCTTTTTGTGCATTGACAAAATTCACCATCGCTTCGAAATAATCAATTTCATACCCAACAAGACCCATGGCGACCGCCACACGATTCATCGCCACACGACTCAGGGAACTCTTGCCATCACACACAAGTTTCAAATACGAAGGAGATGTGAAACCAGCAATCCTTGCAAACTCTCGCCAAGTAAACGCCGATGTTCTCTTGCGTTCTTCGTAAAAGTCGGCCATATAGACCCGGTAATCATTATATTCAACAATCGGTCTCATGTAAGTTAATATATATTAAAAGAAAGCCAACGTCAATACACAATGATACAAAATACAAAAATATTTCAAATTTAGGTGTTTTTAATAAAAAAACAGCAAAATCAGAAATATCGTAAATGATACAAAAGTATCATTTACGCCTTGTTTCTCAATCTCCTTTTGTTAGAATGCGTAAGCGACCTGCGTTGCGTCCGTCGGATTGAAATCAACACGGTACACGCGAGAATACTGATGGATGTCAACATCTCGACCGAGAATGCGACCATAAATCGCCTTATACACCTGGCCCATGACAACTTTTGCCTTCGGAGCATAGACGGTCCCTGCCCAAAGGCCTTCGATGCAGACTTTCTGCGATGAATGGTGCGCCAGCTTAAACCCTCTGGCTACATTCACCCAATATTGAGTATTACTTGCAGGTTCACTATTGTATGTTCTCCAAATAATTTTTCCGTTTGTATGGAGAACAGTGCCTTTACCCGGTTCGGCAAAACGCACTGTCGAATTAGGCTCAATCTGAAGCATGCTATCCACAAACATTTCACCCGGCTCAATAACCAGTGTGGCTCCAGATTCCACGCGAAGCGAGTAGAATGTATCCCCGTCCTTCAAACGATACGATTCACCTCCATGTACCACTTTAGTTTGAGACTTGGCAATAGAAGGCATGGGAACCGAATATGCGTAGGTATATTCATTTTTCCAATCATTTACATATTGCAGAGTTACATTTCCTTCTATGGAAGCCCCATCTTGTTTGGTAAGGTAATCTAAAGGATTTTGCGATTGCAAATACATAGCCAAAGCTTCTTCAACGTCATTGTTTTCCCTTATAAATTTCGAAAATTCCGAAGGCGCTTTCTTTACTGCATACAAGTTAACATCTTCATGGACAACAGAAGAACCACGTAAAAACGGATACGAATGCTTCCCAGGATAACGAGGTTCACCGACACCATCTACAAAAGCACCTTTATCATATCTAACATCTACATTCCCCACATGAGCGCGAGCTCCTATATTGATTGGCTCATACGAAATATCATATGAAAATTTATTTTCATCGGAAGCCGCTACATTGCAATAAGAATCGCTCACCATATGTGTATTGTAGCATTTCACGCCGTCGTTAATTCGCACGTATTCACGTCCAAAAATTGTATAGTTTTCCGGAACGTCCATGTTAACAACAACTCTGCCACCCTTGAGGCCATCTTCGATACCGTCGCCATCATCATCCGGGTCAAGTTCCGCCGGAATGTCATTCTGATTTTTATCATAGGTTGCACGAATTTCGTACAAATCATGAGCGAATTCATAAGCATCGTATATATGTTCTACATAGCAATTGGAACAAGCACCATCAGCCGTCACCGTATAATCAAAGATTTCTCGTTTATCTTCAATACCGTCATTATCGGAATCTACAAGATTCTTATTCAAACAAATGCTTTCATGTGTCAAGTCTACACAAAATCTTGTATTTTCTTCAAAATCCGTAATACCGTCACCATCAGAATCCGTATGAACAAGAGGATTTGACATTTCAACATTGCCATAGGTAACATCTGGAATAAAATAGCCTTTAATTCGCTCACCATAATTTAAAGATGTTCCAAGATTTCCTTGGTTATCAACAAAAGCAAAATAGAACGCATAATTGCTAGCATCGCCCACATAGCCATAGATAAGCATCGCATGTCCAGCAAGCGTCGCATGTCCAGGAACATGCAAGTAAATGAGCTTGTTATTGTCAATCGCATTTTTGACAGTCGCATAAGAAGGCGCTCCCTTTCCATAATTCAGCCTATTCACTTTCAACGCCCATTTCAACGCTTCTACAACATTTCCCATAGGTTCACCAGTTGCAGGATCGAGAAGATCCTCTTTTGTTAGCGTATCAATTCTTATGAATCCACCCTCCGGGCGGAACGGGGACAATAGAGGATCTTCTATTTTATAGAGCCCATAGTAAACGATTTCATCCTGAGTCAAATTGCCTCCATAAAAGTGATTCATCACTTCCGTGGCAATCGCCCAGCATCTAGTATTCTCATGCCATTCTATTGCAGCGGCATCCATATTGGGCCTATCCCAAGAATAACCGGGCGTTACAGTCAAATAGTTAAGGTCCAACATTCTCGTGTCACGACGGCCCTTAATTTGATGTATTTTAAGCTGTTTAAAAATACTAGTATTGATATTGGCTTTTTGAATATCAATATTTTCCACGTTCATCTCCAAAGCCCCATTATACATGCGACTAGTCCAAAATTCATCTTCTCCAACCACAGTCCATGAATAAAGCCCTTCAGTCAGTTCCAAAGATAAAGACGTGTTAGGCGTACTCAAATTATAAATATCATTATTATTTCGATCACGTACAACAACCCTGTACGAATCAACTCCTTGCACTGGAAGCCAGCTGAAAAGAACCTTATTATCCCCTGGAATCTGCTTAATAACAGGCTTATTCGCAGAAGTCTTAATCGGCAAAGGTACAGAAACAAATTCATCAGGATTGTCGTTACTGGTAAAGCTAAACCAATCATCCGTTTTTACACCAGACTTGTTCGGTTTAAGACGGAAAAATACATCTTTGGAGTAATCAGCATTATAGCTTTGAACTTGCTTTTCTGCAGGAAAAAACGCCCGCAAATCGTTCCATACTCCGGCATTAACCGCATCAGCAGCATGTGCGCCAGGTTCACCCCACGCAACATACGAAACAACAGAATTATTTTGTTTCAAGAAAGCTTCGCCATAGCCGCCCCAATTAAAGTTTGACAAAATTTGCGATTTACCAGCATTTCCACATGCCGTTTGATTTTGGCAAATACGGAGAACTTCGCCAGATTCAAGAGAACCATTTATCGAGAATGCGGAATTATTCGCATCAACTAACTGAAAATTCGACAAGACTACGGTAGATTTACCATCGTTTTTTAATTCAAGCCAAGAATTTTCTGAAAACTTGAGACCCGAGATTTTAACAGTCTTCGGCTCCGGCGCAATTTGAACATCAGGAACAGTCCCAAAAACAACATCATCGCCAGAAAGCAGCACTACTTTCGTATTCTTTTTAAATGAAGAAAAAGCCTGATAACTATAATCTTTCGACTTATCCCAACTCGACCAATTTTCGTTATGCAAAGAAATGCTGAATCCATCCATATTGGGATAATATCCTACAGAAATAGAAGGCATTCCCAATTCAAAATAAGCAAGGTCTTCATTTACATCATTTACTGATATTGAAGCACCGGCCAAATAATGTTCATCAACAGCATACGCCGAAGATGGCTTGTGAAAATAGTATCGAAGTTTTGCATCCCTGATAGGAGAACCGGAATCATTGTTGATTCTGAGTTTAATCCCAGTTATGGACGAGTTGTTGTGCTGTTCATCGTAAAAGTCTACAGAAACAGCAAATGCCTGGCTCGCCAAAAGAATTGCGAGCATAAAACTGTTTTTTTTTCATACATTTCCCTTATTTTTGTTTTTTTTTCAAACAATTCCATACTTCCAAAAAAACTTTATTCAAATATACAATATTAATTTTAAAACAAATTAGTGTATTTGTACAAACGTTACTTATACAAACAAAATTAACATTTTGCAAACAAATCAGACAAAAACTTAAGAAAAAATAAAAAGACGGATTACAATCCGTTTTTTTTGCTTTAGATACACAATTTTGCAAGAATATCACACAAGCGAGAATCGCGAAGCAAAAAAAAACGGACTTTAAAAGTCCGTTTTTTTTATTGGAGATTCCGGCGCAAGGCCGGAATGACATTTTTGGCTTTTACGAGAAAGGGATGCCCGCTTAAAGCGGGCATGACAAGCGCGAGAGTTTCGCGCAGTTCGCAGATCCTTACTTTTGTGAGCTACAAGAGCCTCGTATCAACGAGGCATGGTTGCGAGAGTGAGGCGAAGACGGAGGTTCTATTTTGCAATAGAGCCGAACGGTCTTATTTTTGAGCCTGAACTGCCGTCAAAGCAATCGTATAGACGATGTCTTCGACGAGGGCGCCGCGGGACAAGTCGTTCACCGGCTTGGCGAGGCCCTGAAGCATCGGGCCGATAGCGATTGTGCCATGAGCGGAGCGCTGCACAGCCTTATAACCGATATTACCGGCAGAGAGGTCCGGGAACACGAACACGGTAGCCTTGCCAGCGACCGGGCTGTTCGGGGCCTTGAGGGCGCCAACACTCGGAACGGTAGCAGCATCGTACTGGAGCGGGCCATCGATGAGCATTTCGGGGCGGGCAGCCTTTGCTGCGGCAGTTGCAGCCACGACGAGGTCTGCATCCGGGCCCTTGCCCGAATTGATGGTGCTGTAAGAAAGCATGGCCACGCGGCTCGGGAGGCCGAAAGCCTTTGCGGTGTCATCGCACTGGAGAGCGATATCGGCAAGTTCTTCAGCAAGCGGGTTCAGGTTGATAGCGCAGTCGCCATAGATGTATGTCTTGTCCTTCATGCACATGAAGAACACAGAGCTTACGGACTTTACGCCCGGAGCGGTACGGATAATCTGGAGAGCCGGGCGGAGCGTATCAGCCGTGGAGTGGATGGCGCCAGAAACGAGGCCGTCCACTTCGCCGAACTTGAGCATCATCGTCGCAAGCATTACGTTGTCAGAAAGAGCAGCACGTGCAGATTCCGGAGTCATGCCCTTGGCCTTGCGGAGTTCCACGAGAGTCGGCACGTACTTTTCGGCAAGTTCTGCACTCGGTTCGATGATTTCAATGTTGGCCGGGAGCTTCACACCTACAGACCTTGCTGTAGCTTCGATGTCAGCCTTCTTGCCAATGAGCACCGGCACAGCGATGTTGCGTTCGACGGCGAGGCAAGCGGCCTGCACGGTACGCGGTTCGGAACCTTCCGGAAGCACGATGCGCTTCACGCACTTGGATGCTTTAGAGAGGAGGCTTGCGCGGAACATGGCCTGGCTTACGCGGCGTTCGGCAGCCGGAGCGGCGAGGTCACCGGCGAGGCACTTTTCGCAGCGGAGCAAGCGCTTGGGGCAGAAGAGTTCAGCATCTTCGCCATCGGCAAAAATCTTTGCATCGAGAGCAGAAGCGAGATCGTCGTTATACTTGTGAGCAATGACATCGTTCATGCCTGTTGCACCTTCTACGACAACTGCATCGACTGCATCAAAATCTTGAGCGAGGAAATTGGCGCAGATCTTTTCCATGAGCACGGCGGACTTACCAGCCTTGATTTCTTCTACGCTATCTGCAGCGCTGATAACATCGAGCGGCTTGTAGACAGAGGCAATGAGACCAGCCTTGGTAACAGCGTCAACGATTTCCTGGACTTTGGCTTCCATCTTGGAAGCTGCCGTGGCAACTAGGTAAACACGATTCATTTTTATCTCCATTTTGAATTTACAAGTGTAAAAGTAGGATTTTAGCCCCAATCTAGCACCTCTTTTAATGAAAAAAATTGCTTATTATAGCCCTATATACAAACTTTCAATTTTACTACACGAAAAACAACCCATTTTACACTAAAGCCCTCTTGACAAACATCCTTTATTGTTATTTTTGCGAAAAGTGTATGGGAAACACTGTGGGCAAGGAGGGGGAACTAATATCTTAGGAGTCACGGATGAGGATCAGTGGGCTAATATCCAAGGTTTTGGTGTGTTTGGCGTTATTCGGTGCCTGTGCTTTTGCACAGACGGTTGCAATTGCGCACATCATTTACGACGGCAATGTCTTATTCTATGCCGACAACGAAAGCAATTTCGTGTACAAATCGCTTGAAAAAGGCGACGATGGGACATACACCATCGAATTCACCGACGAGCGCCTGGCCAATGGCAAAAAGGATGTCCGTCACCTGCAATTCGGGGTGGGCTGTAGCGGCAATACATGCCATACGGACCTGAGTCCCGACAACAAGCCGTTGCTCGGAACGCTATTCCCTAAATACAGGGAAAATTCCATTCAAGACGGCAAGTACATTTACGACAAGGAAGAAGTCTGGATTGTCATCAACGACGACAAGACTCTGACGATTTCAGACACTAAACCAACGGTCGCGGTCAAGCC
Source organism: Fibrobacter succinogenes (assembly GCF_902779965.1). NCBI lineage: Bacteria > Pseudomonadati > Fibrobacterota > Fibrobacteria > Fibrobacterales > Fibrobacteraceae > Fibrobacter > Fibrobacter succinogenes. Next base: position 52,683 of record NZ_CACZDK010000005.1, read on the forward strand.
TAAGAAACATATCCGCTTCCTCACCCCGTGGACGAACACCAACGCCATCATGTTCTTGAATGGCATGGAAAACTACATGAGCCCGGTAGGTTCCCCGTATTGCGGTTGGTTCGAAAGCATGGTTACAAAGCCAGCCGACAGCGCATGGGTTTACTTTAAGCAGACTATCGGTACAACATTTGTCGGAGCCGAAGGCACCGTCGAAGGTGATTCCGCACTTGCCCCTATATTGCTCGATTCCGCACTCGCCGTTAGCGATACAATCTGGATTGTCGCTTACCAGTATGGCACCCCCGAAATTCATGTCGATTATCCGGGCGTTCTTGGCGAATGCCTCCCGAAGATCCTTCCCGTGATGATGTTCGACTGGTACGACGGTTCCATGAATTCCGACGGCTCCAAGAACGGCCTCAGCTACGGAGAAGGTGGCGCCGGACGCACAGGATTTGACATTCGTGGAGTCCCGATGTTTGGCACTGGAACTAGCGAAGACTTTGGGCAAGACGGCTGCAAAGGTGAACCGATGACGGGCATGGTCGAAAAACAGCTCGGTGCAAACGGTGTTCCCGTGATGGCCAAGAACTTCCCCGACAATTGCAAAAACGCATCGCACCTCAACAACTGGTTCCTCCCCGAAGTCGTTGCCGAAAAGGACGGCAAGCAATATACAAACGTCACCTGCCGCGACCTCGAACTTACGCTTACGAACGACGGTTTCTGGCTCGGGCAAAAAGATGACGAAAGCCCAGAACATGGACTCTTCTTGCTCGACGACTTCCGCTGGCTCGATAGCGCACAAACTGTTGAAAACCCGCACTACGATTCCCTCAGCGGTGGAAAAGACGCTCCTGGTTACCACAATTACGGCTTCACCATGAAGATCCAGGCGGAATTTGTCTATGTCAAAGGGCAGTACTTTGAATTCAACGGTGACGACGATGTGTGGGTGTTCATTAACAACAAACTCGTTGTCGATATTGGCGGTCTACACAAGAAAGTCAAGAGATCCGTAAACCTCGACGACCTTGGACTTACTCCGGGTGAAACTTATCCGTTCCACATTTTCTACGCCGAACGCAAGCGCACACAATCGAACTTCATGATGCGCACGTCCATCGACCTGAAGGTGGAATCCAGCATGCTCCTCACGAATCTCTCTACGGATACAACGATTATCAAGAAAGAAGTATGGCAGACCATCCGTGAAAAGACACTTGCTTGCGATTTCTCCTCGAACTCGGAACAAAAGCGCACAGAACGCGGCCCATCCAACTTTACGTTGTTCGGAAAGAGTCTCCCGATGACGGGTGTTGCCTTAGGTAAGCTCGACACCGCATACTACGGCGGCATCACAATTACAAACGATTACACGATGCTCACCATCAACACGACGACTATCGCCCGCATGCAAACGCTTCCGCCGGGAACTTACTACGTTCGCGTTGCCCTCAAGAACAATCCCAAGGAATACAAGGATGTTTACTTCACGGTTCCACCAACGGAACTTCCGAACATCGCCTTTGCAAATATCATTGATTCCAGCTACTGCTTTATAGCAGACATCGTAAAGCGAGATACGCTCTGCCTCGACAAGTACTGGAAGCCGCTCGGAAGCGAAGCAAATCGCGACATCAGTAGCGACTCGCTCCCCATCAACATGAACAAGAACGAAAAGCTTTGGGCAGGCCGCATTTACCCCATCAACGTTTCTTATGTTGAAGACTGGGCCCGCAGCTACAGCGGCATGACCGTTCAAGTTTCGACAAACAATCCGAAACTCATCCCATGCGATTCCCTGGGCTCTCCGCTCCCGAATAGCGAGTTTGTACTCATCGAAGGAAAGAACACTTTCTACGTGAAGGCGACAGGAGCTGTTGACAACGGAACGATTACTATTTCTTCAACTGTTGCCAAAAACAAGAGCGTCAACTGGACAAACATCAACATCGCAGAACCGCCTGTTCCGCAAATCGAAACCGCATTCATCTATGACAGAAACGGTGACGGTCGCGGCGACAGCGTCTGGATTAGCTTTAACAAGCCGCTTGGCGGCAATAGTGTTCTCAACGCCATCTCGTTTACGTTCGGGCTTACGCATTACGAAATTACAAACGTAAGCTATGCCGAAGGCGCCCGCGAGCTTTCGCTCACCGCCGAAGGCGATGGATTTGGCACAGCCATATCCACGGGCGGCGCACAAGAACCTTACGCCGGAAAAATCACTGCGCTTTACACCTACACAAACCCCGAAGACCACACCATTTCGCACTTTTCCGTCGACGGCGTTCTCAGTGACGCCATCGGCCCCATCATCATGGCTGCCGAGATTTCGTACACTGACGATGGAAAGACGATGCTGAGCCTTACATTCAGCGAAGGCGTTACCGCAGCCACCGCAAGTTCAAACTTGTTCAACTACCGCAGTTACGGCAGCGGCTCGCTTTCAACTATCGTTCAAGAAGCTGATTACATCGTTACTTCACCGGCAAACCGCTGGAAGCTCATCTTCTCGAAAAAGAGCAACTCCGATATCATTCCTATCGTGGGCGACTCCATACGTATCAAGCCGCCTTCCGAAGGCGGACTCGCAGTCGATCTCGTCGGCATCCCGGCTCACGACAAGAACCCGTGGGTACGCATCACCGGCGAACAACGCATTACCGTAACAAGCCCGGCCGTCGTCACCATGGACAAGAACTCGCCGAACTTCGACAAAACTCGTAAAATCGTCAGCAGCGATTCCGCAACTGTCCCCATCCTCGTACATAGCGATAAACCGCTTACGGCAAATCAGGTCGGCGAAATTTACGGCACCCAAGGTCATTACCTCGGCGACATGAACTTATCCGAACTTGTCGAAAACGAAATCAGCGAAATTGCAAAAGTTGTAAAAACAAGCACAGTCTTCGAAGACAAGGAAGCCGTGAAGATTGGAAGCCCGGCAACCACCATTACACTTGAAACGATCATTTCCATGCTGGATCGCAAGGAAATTTCGTACAAGGATGCAAAGGAACGGTTCGGTGTAAACGATGTCATTCTCAACGCCTATGACAACGGGCTACTGAACAAGGACAACCTGCACAACTACACGCACGGTACACCCGAAGACATCAAGACCATCGCCGAATCCATGGCCGACAAAACCGAATTCAGCTACAAGACGATTTATTACTCTAGCCTCGGACATTTCGTCAACAGCGACAATGGTCAAATCGCCTGTAACGACGATATTTTCAAGACGGATGGCGCCAAGAACTGCCTCGGAAACGAAGACCACCTCTATCTCGCCTGGAACATGCGCTCGAAAAAGGGCCGCCTCGTCGGCACAGGCGTGTACATAGCCCGCCTTGAAATCCGCCTCATCGTGAACGGCAAGAGAATCACCAAGCGCACACAGGACTTCCTCTGGGGATTCCGCCACCCCAACATTCCAATTGAAGATTTTGGCATAAAAAAGTAATTTTGAAATCTGCTAATTTTACCCTCGGATCTTGATTCCGAGGGCTTTTTTTTTTGAAAAAACGGAACTTTTCCCCCTCGCAAAGTATTCTCTACACAAGCGTTGCTGTAATCGCAATTTATTTTACAAATTCATAAAAAAAAATTGATATGAATCACAATATTAAATGTATTTTCATAAGGAATAACAGTATTCAGGGAGTCGTGGATGCGGTGTAAAAACATGATCTTTAGTGTATTTTTAATACTCTTATGTGCAGTCATTCCGTCAATGGCTGCAGAATATCCTATTCATATATTAAGTCGTCCCAACACTTACGACGCTCTATCCATGACCATAGGCAATGGTGTTGGAGCAACATGTATAGCACTAACCCCTAACGCAGACGGCTCGTTTGACACGCAGCAAAACGTAACGAACAACCAAAGAATCTACTTTTACAGCAACGAAAGATGCACCGGCAGAGCATTAGGCAACGTCACTGTACGTCTTAATTCTGACGTTATTAAAATCAATATCACCATTAACAATACTAGAACAAACGCATCCGTAACCGCTGCCTACGAGAACGCTCCCAAAAAGACAATCCGCTTCTTTGTCCCCTGGACTAACACGAACGCCATCCTCTATGTCGCTGGCGGCAAATCTGATACGATGACCACCATCAAGAACTTCTGCGGATGGTTCGAAGCCAAAGTCACTCCGCCCGAAGGATCTTTCCAAGTCTACTTCAAGCAGACTCTCGGCTATGAATACGTCACCGACATTCATAATTCCATCAAGATAACGCCAATTGAACAATCGACTTTACTCTCGCTCGATGAAGCCGCTGCCCAAGCAGACACCATCTGGGTCAAGGCAGGCAAGGATATCGGGGCAGCAACAACGATTTACACCAAGTACCCGGGCGTTTTAGGCGATTGCCCCACCAAGACACTCCCTGTAATGATGTTTGACTGGCTCCATGGTACAAACGGCGATGGCGACGATGAAGGCTCAAATGGCGACCCGGCAAATGGCGTGAGCGCGGACTTCGGTTCCAGCGGATGCGCACACCATACCAGAGGAATGGTTCAAGAAATGCTTGGCCCCAATGGCGTACCCATACCTGCCGACCCTTTCCCAGAAGATTGCAAGATTACAACACATCTCGCTCAATGGTTCTTGCCAGAAGTCATCACAACTAAGAACGGCGTTCCCTATACTAACGCCACCTGCCGTTCCATTGAATTGAGTCTCCAGAATGACGGTCTCTGGCTCGGCCAAAAAGACGACAATAGCACCGAAGGAGGCTTATTCCTCCTCGATGACTTCGAATACCTTGATGCCGAAAAGACAATACCGAACCCCTACTTCGACAATATTTCGGGAAGAGGCAAGAGACATAATTACGGCTTTACCATGAAAATCCAGGCCACGTTCGAATACATTCCGGGCCAGTACTTTGAATTCAACGGTGACGATGACGTGTGGGTGTTCATCAATAACCGTCTCGTCGTAGATATCGGTGGCCAGCATACAAAAGTCTTTGGTGCAGTGAATCTCGACACGCTCGGGCTTCAAGAAGGCAAGAACTATCCGTTCCATATCTTCTATGCCGAACGCCATACAACCCAGTCCAACTTTATGATGAGAACGTCCATCGACCTGAAGACCGAAGCAAGTATCCTCGCCAAAGACATGTCCGATGCAGGACTTATCAATTACGAAATATTCCAGCGCATTAGCAAGCAAGCCCTTTCTTGCGATTTCTCTGGAACAACAACGGTAGATACCGTAGCTGCCCCGTCTAACTTTACCTTGTTCGGTAGCGGAGCATATGCCGAGGGCGTCCCTCTGGATAGCGTTGGCGTTTGGTTTGGCGGCATTGTCATCAAGCCGGGCTACACCGGGTTCACCATCGATACGGCACAAATCAAGTCGAAGAGAGCTCTCCCACCGGGAACCTATCAATTACGTTTCTCATTGCAGAAAGATGAATCCCAGTATGACGAAATCACATTTGTCATAGACAAGTACGCAGCACTCCCCATTGTCTATGCCCGCGTCGATAACCAAAATCAATGGAGATCCCTTGGAGCGGAAGTCGATGGCACTGTCGATACACTCGGCAAATGGGTGAACACGCGTTACCCTGTAAATATTATGCTCGATGATGGAGCTGCTTTTGACGACATGGTTTATGTTATCACGAACAACCCTGCTGTAATTCCCTGCGATGAAAACGGAACTCCCATCACGGCAATTACGCTCAAGAACGGCAAGGCGACATTCTACGTCAAGGCAACCGCACCAGTTCAAGGAATCAAGATTATCGTCTCTAGCGCAGACGAATCGCAAAAAGCAGTTTGGAAGAACATCTCATTCATGGAACCGCCTGTACCACAAGTCGTTTTCGCCTGCATATTCGACAGGGATGGCGATGGACGTGGCGATAGCGTTTATGCAAAGCTCAGTAAACCATATGGGAACACTCAAGTCAACAACTACGTCAAATTGGATTCCGTTCAACTGGAATTTGGCGAAAAGTTCCCGACGATTCTCGATATAAACGACATTAAAACAAGCGCCCATGACAGCACCATGATAATCACTACCGCCGGTGGCTTTGGAGCCGTTCCATTCACAGGTGGTGCTGAATCCATCTATAGCGGAAAGATTACACCTTTCTGGAAATATCAGGACGCACCAATCAGCCTTACAAGCGATGTGACCGACTCCATTGGCCCAGTCATTACATCTGCAGATATTTCTTACAGCAATGACGGTTCTACAGTACTCTTAGTTTCTTTCAGTGAAGGGTTAGATTGCGAAGATGATGTTGCCGCAACGTACTTCACGTATTTCTTCAGGCAAACAGCTACTGAAAGACAAGATATCGTCCCAGATATTATTGCCAAAGAAAAGAAATTTAGATGGAGACTCATCTTTAGAAGTTCCAACAACGACAAGGAAAATATCCCGGTCATGGGCGACTCCATCAAGCTGGTTCCCGGCGTTCACATGGACCTTCTCCACAGAAGTACTCCTGTAACGAACCCGTATGTTCGCATCTCCGGCGAGCAGAAGATTGTTGTCACAAGCGCTCCAGTCGTAACGATTGGCGAATCAGATGTTTCTAGAGAAATTATTACAAGCCCCACACCGACTATTCCGAAGATTGTTCCAGCTGACCAATCCAAAACAGCAAAGGAAATCGCAACCGAATACGGAGCGCAAGGCCATTACCTTGGCGACCTGAGCCTTTCAAGCTTAGTGAAAGACGAAGTCACGAACATTGAAGCCGCCATCAAGAACGCCAACCAAAAAGCAATTGAAAAAGAAGGCAAAAAGCTAACAGATCTCATTGTCGAAAAAGGTGTTAAAGCCGTAGATAAGGAATATGATCTTGGTAAAGAATTCATGAACGCCTACAGCAACGAAATAATCTCGCTTGAGGATATCAAGGAAATAACCAAAGGCAATTCAGCCATAACTGCCAAAATAACGAAGAAACTCGCCGAAGAGACAAAACTGCGCTATCAGACAAAGTATTTCACAAGCCTTGGCATTTTCGTGAATAGCACTTCGGGTTCATTCAGCTGCATAGATACCAGCAGTAACGTGAACAAGCCGTATAACGGCAACTGCCTTGACAAGGACAACGACGGAAAGATATTCCTCGCCTGGAATATGCGTTCCAAGAAAGGAAGGCTCGTCGGCACAGGAGTTTACATTGCAAGACTTACGTATGAAATCAAGATTGGATCCAGAACTGTCGTAGACCGCACGCAGGACTTCCTCTGGGGTGTGCGTCACGGCAAGACAAAGGGATTCACCATCGATTTGCGTGAATAAGAGCTTTCCCCTCTCTCTAAAGGCGCCTGCTCGCTCGGCAGGCGTCTTTTTTGTTTAAAATTTTAAGAATAAATGTCATAATGGAGATTCCCGCTCGGTGGCGGGAATGACAAGGGGAAAAAGCGACCCACGCCTTCGCGGGAATGACAGAGCAAAAAAAAGAATCCGTCGGTGATTGCCGGCGAATTCTTTTACGTTAAACGCGAAAACGTTATCGCGAGAAGTGCGGGAGCGACAACTTATGCGAAGTTGTACAAATCCGTAATGTCTTCGCCCGACTTGTCGTACATCCAGAACTGGTTTACGTGAGCCGATTCATCTTCCACGAGGGAAATCTTGATGTTGTGCTTGTATTCCAGATAGTTGAACATGCGGTTCAAGTCCTTGCAAAGGACATCGACGACCGGAGCGCTCACCACGAGGGTTACTTCGCGGAGACGGGCCTTGGTGTGGGCACGTGCAAGCCAGCGGTCAATCATGCCAAGCGTCGATTCCAGCGTGGCAATGCGGCCACTGCCGTTGCACACGGGGCAGCATTCGGTCTTTTCGGTCATGAGGTTCACGCGGACGCGCTTACGGGTCACTTCCATGAGGCCGAACTGGCTAATCGGAGCCGGGCTGATCGGAGCCTTGTCGCGGCGGATTGCCTTGCGGAATTCCTGATAGACGGCTTCGCGGTCTTCGTCCGTTTCCATATCGATGAAGTCGATGATGATAAGACCACCCACATCGCGGAGACGGAGCTGCTTTGCAATTTCGTGGCAAGCATCGAGGTTCGTTTCGAGAATGATCTTGCCCTGGTCCTTGCCGTGGACCTTCGGACCCGTGTTCACGTCGATGGACACGAGAGCTTCGGTCTGTTCAATGACGAGGTTGCCACCGCGCGGAAGCGGGACCTGGCGCTGCAAAGAGCGAGCGTAGTCGTTTTCGATCTTGAAGTATTCGAACAAGCTTTCGCTGGAGCTCCAGAGCTTGACCTTGTCGAGCTTATCTGGAGAGAGAACCTTCAGATATTCACGAAGGGCAAAGTATTCGTCGCGGTTGTCGATATACACGTAGTCCGTGTTTTCGCCGAAATATTCGCGAACAGTCTGTTCAATGGAATCGGATTCTTCGTAGATGCAGGTCTCGGGCGGCATGGTTTCGAAGTTGTACTTCGTCTGTTCCCATTTGCTTTCGAGTTCGCGCATCTGCTTGTTGATTTCGAATTCGGATTCGTTGAGGCCGTTGGTGCGGACAATGTAGCCTACATCGCGACCCTTGAGGCGGCGTACGACCTTCTTGAACTCGCGGCGCTTGACCGGATCGCGTTCACGCTTGGACACACCGACGAAATTTGTACCGGGCATGCAAACCAAGAAACGACCAGCAAAGCTCAAGTGCGTCGTCAAACGGGCACCCTTAGTGCTAATCGGTTCCTTGACCACCTGCACCATGATTTCTTGACCTTCCTGGAGAATTTCATCAATCGAAATTTCCTTAGATGCATCGCCTTCGTCATCATCGTCACCATATTCTCGGCGCAACAATTCGTTGCGGTCCATGGCGTCTTCCTGATGCAAAAAGCCAGCCTTCTCCAGACCAATGTCAATGAATGCCGCCTTGAGTGCGGGAAGCACCTTCTGAACGACACCCTTATAAATATTGCCCAGAACTCGATTAGACGAAACACCTTCCACAACCAATTCTGCGAGTTCACCATCTTCCATGATGGCGATGCGCTTTTCGTACGGCGTTTTACTAATCAAGATTCCGCGCTTACACTTATTTGCCATTAAAACTCCTAAAGGGTAAAGCAAAACTTGATAGATATCCCCAAGACCAGTCCAAAAGTATGGACCGTATCCGAGCCTCCAACGTTTCTTGACGGAAAGTACCGCCCGCCTGCATTGCAAGGCCTGGGGACCATAAATATAACAAGTAGGAAGTAGGAAGTAGGAAGTAGGAAGTTAAAATGTAGAGAGAAATAGGAAGTAGGACAAATGCGTAGGTCGAGAGTCGCGACAAAACTTGTTTTGGCATGACCGAGACCAGCATTTGGTACTTGAGCGGAGCGAAAGTACAAGTAGGAAGTTAAAATGTAGAGAGAAATAGGAAGTAGGAGGCTTTAGTTACTAGTTCTGAGTTACTAGTTACTAGAGCTTAGTTGGCAGAACTTAGAACTTAGTTGGCAGTGGGAAGAGTTTAGAATTTAGGGACGTCATCCTGACACCATAGGTGGAAGGATCCAGTAAAGTTTTAGTTGGTAGAGCTTAGAGAAAAGCGGCAATGGGCTTGCTCATTGGGAGACAAGTCGACTGGCTAGAATTTTTGTAATTTCATGGATATGCTTACCGAAGTCAATCTCAAAGACAAAGATTATCTAAAAGCGTACGAGGAGCAAATCCGAACACTCCCCCTAGACGAGCTGTATGAAGTTTTAGATATCATCAAACGCGACCCTTCCCGCGAACGCATTGACATTGTCGAAAAAAGAATTCAAGAATTAGAAGGAACAACCTTCGTCGAAAAGAAAAAAGAGAAATCGCAAATCGAACTACAACCAAACAGTGAAACTCAAGTCAAAAAAGACGAAGCAGAAGAATCAAAGTCTGAGACATTCTACATCAACCAGCCTTCATCCAATTACAAAGGAACGTTGTCTGAACGGGAATTAGCCGAAGCACGCTTGTTTGCACATTTAGTCGATGAAAAATATAAAAATGCGCCACCACCGCCTCGCCAACGTACTCCCGTAGATATATTAGTTAACTTGTTCTTTTTCACACTTGTATTTGGCAGCTGGATCTTTATCACTGCAATAGGCGGCTACCACAATCAAAAAGGAACGCTTGTATATTACCCTGAACATAGCATTTCGGATTCTATAGCAATCGCTTCATATTTCTGCCTTGTCGGATGTTTTATTTTCGCACGCTGCTATAAAAAAGAAGGTTCAATAGGTGTAGGCATTGCAGGATTTTTCTGGATTAAATCTTTTTGGGGATTTCTTAAAGGGATTTACCCAGGCTTTTTCGTAACACCCAATGCATCCTTGTCTCGGATTATATCAATGTCAATCCTTATTTTATCATCGTTGTTCGTTGTCAAAGTTATTACGACCAACGAAAAAAGCTATATGAAAAAAACTTTGCTAATGGTTCTTTTTTGTCTTGCCATTGAACAAGTCGGCTGGCTGGAATATTTATAACCAACAACTATTGATTACTTTGTAATAAAGTAATCTTCGGGATTGACAGGGACGCCATTCACGCGGATTTCATAGTGCAGGCCAAGACTCGACTGGAGGCCGCTCTTGCCAATCAACGCAATCGGATCGCCACGACGCACTTTTGCGCCAGGCTTTAAAAGCGTTTCACCAAGATGCGCGTAGAACGTTTTCACATGCTCCATGTGCTCGATTTTCATGGTCAGTCCAAAACCGCGATGCTTGCGAACTTCTACGACGGTTCCGCCACCAGTTGCATAAACCGTATCGCCCTCAGCCGCCAAAAAGTCAACACCTCTGTGCGGAAGTTCCTGATCGGTAAACGCATCGAACACCATTTCGAATCGGCTCTTGATATCGTGATGATTCTTGAGCGGATGAAGCACCGGGACGCTCGCCGCAAGCGCAGAATCCTTTTCCAAGATATTCAAAGTCTTGCGTAACGTTGTTCTCATTTCAATCAAATTCTTTTTCGGAGAACCATCGTCTTCTGATCCATTTTCAAGAGTGAACCCCAGCCCGCCAAGTTTCATGGAACTATCGCGAACCATGCGAGTCTCTTCAATCTTTAAAATCGTTGTATCCACAACCGTGCGGATTTTCTTGATTTCACCCTTGATCACAGAATTCTGGTGATAGACATCCATCAAGTTGCCGTTCGACAAGTTTTCCACAATCTGAACCGGCGAGAAAGTGAAAAAGCCTATAATTGCGCAAATAGTTAGAACAAAATAAACAATAGCTTTCCGTACGGAGAACGTTATATCTCGTCCCTTGGTATCCCTGTTCGGATAAATGTGCACCTCAAGCTTTTTCACTGGAACCTTCGGCTTTGTTCAATTTCTGTTCGAGTTCGGCGACCTGTTTTTTGATTTCGAAAATAGCGCCCACGGCCTCGACCGTAGACGGGTCATCCTTGATGGAATCTAGACGGCCTTCCTGAATAGCCTCATAAACATGTTGTCCGAGCAATTGGAACTTTGCCTTGAGCTTAGACTCAACCATCGACAATTCAACGCGTGAAAGTACGTTAGACGCACAGTCCATAGCCGTATTTTTCAGCTTATTTAGAGTATTTTCATTTATCATATCATTCGACCTGTCTCTAAAATAGTAGATTTTTCGATATAAAACAACGGAGAATTTCCTATGAGTCGTAGCGATCGCAGAAGAGCAAAGCAAAACGTCAAAAAATTCGTACCAAAGAAGGCAAATGCGCTGGATAAACGAGTTATCGTGGCCCTCGCAATCATCGTCGTTGTATTTTTCGTAGGAACAATGATCATCCAAAGAGGCTAATTAATGAAGTTCACTATCCAGAAGAATGTTTTGCAGGAAGCCCTGCAGGCAGCAATTAGCGCTGTTCCGAACAAGTCCACCATCCAGATTCTCAACAACTTTTCGCTCCGCCTCGAAGGCAATTTCCTCGAAGTGAGCGCCACCGACCTCGACCTCGGTATCAGGGTCAAGGTGGAAGTTCAGGGCGAACGTGATGGCGCAGTCGTCATCAACGCACGCAAGTTGTTCGACCAGGTGAAGAGCCTCGTGGACCCGAGCATCACGAACATTACTTTTGACGCCCAAGATTACTTGGTCAAGATCCAGTGGAGCGAACGCGGTAAAGCAAGCATCATCGGCTTTGATGCAAACGACTTCCCGCCGTTCCCGGAAATTGAAAATGGTGAAACGCTCAACATTGCTGCAAGCGAACTCGCATTCCTCGCCGAAAAAACATTGTTCGCCACTTCTACCGATTCCACCCGCTTGAGCTTGAACGGCGTGTTCCTCGAAGCGAAGGACGGCAAGATTTCCATGGTCGCCACCGACGGTCACCGCTTGGGCCGCGCCGCCATCGACCAGGAAGGCGCAGAACTTTCGAACGGTGTCATCATCCCGCACAAGGCATTGCAGCATATTCTGCACATGGCAAAGGGCGATTCCACTGTTGAAGTCCGTGCATCTGCAACGCACATTCTCTTTAACACCGGTTCTATCCAGGTGATTTCTAAGCTGTACGAAGGACCGTATCCGAGCTACCGCTCCGTGATCCCGACGCAGTTCGAACGCACCGCACAGGCCAACACGACGGAATTCCAGAACAAGATCCGCAGCGTGATTTCTATGGCTAACGCACGCACCCGCAAGATCCGCTTGCAGTTCGACGGCAACATCCTCGAACTCAGCGCCACGGACCCGGATGTTGGCGGCGATTCTCGCGAAGCACTCGCTATCACGCACAACGGCGAAGGTAGCTTCTGCATTGGTTTCAACGGCCAGTTCCTCGCAGAAATCCTCGGCATGTGCAAGAGCGAAGAAGTCATCATGAAGATGAACAACCCGCTTGGCGCTTGCATCATCGAACCGGTTGGCGAAAACATGAACTTCTCGTTCTTGTTGATGCCGACGCACCTGACGGACAACTAACCGCAGTTCGGAAAGATTTAAGGGCTCTCGAGAGAGAGCCTTTTTTATTCTGAAGAATTGTGTACGCAAAGGGAACCGTGTCCGCAAGTGGAACCGCGCCAAGTTTAATGGGAATGAATCTGCAAAAGGAAGTGCCGCGAACTTTAATGTGAATTGTCGCGCAATAGGAAACGCCGCACATTTTGGATAAAGTAAATCATGTCGAGTCAAATACGCAAGAGAGTCAATAAGAAAATCACGAAAGCCATTCACGACTTCAACCTGATTGAAGACGGAGACCGCGTGCTCATCGCCACAAGCGGTGGCAAGGATTCAAGCGTGTTGTTGATGGAGCTCGCCGCACGCCTCGGCAAATTCGGGCCCAAGTGCGAACTCGCCGCCATCCACATTCAAAGCGATTTTGCAGACAAAGCTCCTCGCGAATTTTTGCAGCGCATGGCAGAAGAATACCCGCAAGTGCCATTCTACTTTAAGGACGTGGCCGTAGAGGCTCGCCTCAAAGAAGGCCGCAAGCTGAACTGTTATTGGTGCAGCACGCAGCGCCGCACGGAACTCATCAAGTTCGCAAGCGAAAACAACTTCAATAAAATCGCGCTCGGCCACCACATGGATGACATCGTCGAAACGCTTTTGATGAACATGCTGTACAAAGGCGAGTTTAGCGGGATGCCGCCAATGGTTCCGTACGAGAAATATCCGTGCAGCATTATCCGCCCGCTCTGCTACTGCGAAGAAAGCGAAATCATCGCCTACGCCGAAGACGCGGACATTCGCAAGTTCACCTGTACCTGCGAATTCTCGAAAGCAAGCCACCGCAAAACCATCCGCGAAGAAATCAAGAGCTTAACGAAAGGAAGCTCCACGCTAAAAGCAAACTTGTTCGAAAGCATGCGAAATATCAGGATGGATTATTTGTTGTAAATGCGTATGGTTCGAGGAGTATGCGCGACCTCATATAGAATGTATCTGCAAATGGTACCGCGCGGGCTTTATCGGACACAGCGCACGGAACGATAGTCCTCTTTCGCGAACGAATTTAAACTTGCAGCATCGCTGCTGAACGACAAGAACAGATAATACGCATTCGATTCTGGATTTTCAGCATCTTCAGTCGCACTCCAAAAGTACGCGTAACCGCCAATACCATCAAATTTACCGCCAGTCATCGAGCCATCATCTGCTTTCGAAATTGCGCCGCGATACCCCGCCGGGAGTGCATTGAATCCGAATTCATCCGTGCCGTTTCCTTTCTTGAACCAACCATCTTTTGCTTTTAATGCTAGGCCCGCATGGTTATTCTGAACTGCATTAGACGCATTGGGAACTGCGCCGGAATTGCCAGCTTGAGACTGCGCGACATTCCCAGGCGCCGCAATCATCAACGCCTCGAAATCCGCCTTCGTCGGGAGGCGCCAACCCTCAGGGCAAACCGTTTTTGCCTCTGCCCACGTATAAAGGCGACCCAAGCGTTTGCAATTTCGCGAGTCGCCATCCGGACAAGCACTCGTTTCTGTTTCGTAATTCAGATTTTCCGCCATCCATGTAAAATCACCAATCTTCACAACATCATAGCTCTGCCCGTCACGCGAATCCGTAAAAGACTCGGAACAAGCGGAGATGAGGAATGAAAGAGATAATGCGAAAGTCGCTAAAAAACGAAAGCGGATATTCATATAAGCAAAGATATATTTATTCCCCACCTCGCAAAAAAAACGTCGGCAATATTTACAAGTCAGCAGCAAACAACATTTATCAGCCTCTTTACAAAAAAAATCACAAATCGACCATAACAAATATTTTTATAAAAACTATTGCTTTTAGGCAGTACATAAGCTATATTAGCATCATAATCCACAAAAAATGCATTACATTATGTTTTTAAGCAATGTTTCTACAGTAAGAACGGGGCTTGTTACAGCCCGAAAACAGGCAAAAGGACCCGAAAAAGGCCTTTTCCAAGAATATCGTCTGTTGAGCCTGCGATGCATCAAGGAACCAGGCGTCTTGGACGTAAGCCTAGCCGAGCCGTATATGTCAAGGGAATTGCTAAAATCAGACTTTTTAACCAAGCGCGATGACATTCTGGTGCGGCTAAGCGCCCCTTACACGGCGATTTTGGTCAATGACGAATCCGCCGACTATGTGGTTCCCTCCCATTTTGCGATTATCCGCGTCGACAAGTCAAAAGCGGATCCCGCCTATGTGTTGTGGATTTTGCGTCAGCAATCCACCCTGAAGCAAATCTACCAGAATGTGAGTGGCACAGTCGCATTCGGCACCATCAGTTCCAACTTCTTCAACGACTTGAAAATTGACGACATCCCACTCGAAAAACAACGGCTGATCGGCGCGATTTTGAAACTATCAGAAAAGGAACAGACTCTGCTTTCAGAACTCGCAAAAGCCAAAGCCGAACAAACCCGAATCGCCCTCCAAGTGGCATACAAAAATTTAAATAAAGGAAAATAAAGATGACGACAAAACAGAATATTGAAAAGGCTCTCTGGAGCGCTTGCGACAGTTTTCGCGGCAAAATCGATAGTTCGCGCTACAAGGACTACATCCTTTCGATGCTCTTCGTAAAATACCTGAGCGATGTGTATAAGGAAACCCGCGAAAAGTACGAAAAGCAGTACAAGGGCGACAAGCAGCGCGTGGAACGTGCCATGAGCCGCGAGCGTTTCGTGATGGACGAAACCTCCACGTTCGATTACCTCTACGAAAAGAGGAACGACAACCAAATTGGTCAGAAAATTAACGTGGCATTGGCGGCAATCGAAAACAACAACAGTGCCAAGTTGCACGATGTGTTTCGCGCCATCGACTTTAACTCCACGGTTGATTTTGGCGAGCCCAAGGAAAAGAACGCGACCCTCAAGAACCTGCTGGAAGATTTCAAGGATCTCGACCTGCGCCCGTCGCAGCTGGACAATGCCGACATCATCGGCGATGCCTACGAATACATGATTGCGAACTTCGCATCGGATGCGGGCAAGAAGGGTGGCGAATTTTACACGCCGAACAAGGTTTCTGAACTTGTCGCACGCTTGGTGAAGCCCAAGGAAAACGACCGTATTTACGACGGAACTTGCGGAAGCGGCGGCTTGCTGCTCAAGGCTTTTGCGCAAATCAAGAATCGCAAGGCGCGTATTTATGGCCAGGAACAGAACATGCAGACATGGGCACTTTGCCGCATGAACATGTTCCTGCATGGTGTTGACGATGCCGTGATTTGGCAGGGCGATACGCTCTCGAACCCGGGCAACATCGAGAACGACCAGCTGATGAAATTTCAGTGCATCGTGGCCAATCCGCCCTTCTCCTTGGACAAATGGGATAGCGGCTTCTTGGGCGATGTTGCTGAAAATGACAAAAAAGCGAAGATGTCGGCCGACCTGGACACGTTCCATCGCTTTGACTGGGGCGTTCCGCCGACATCCAAGGGTGATTACGCCTTCGTGATGCATTTCCTCCATAGCCTCGATGACGCGACGGGCCGTATGGGCATTGTGCTTCCGCATGGCGTGCTGTTCCGTGGTGCAAGCGAAGGCAAGATTCGCCAGACGATTATCGAAAAATTCAACTTCCTGGATGCGGTTATCGGGCTTCCGGCAAACCTGTTCTATGGCGCCGGCATTCCCGCCTGTATTCTCATTTTCCGCAAGAACCGCGGAGCCAATAATCACGTTCTCTTTGTGGACGCAAGCGGTGACGAGCATTACGAAAAGGGCAAGAACCAGAACATTTTGCGCGAACAGGACGTGTCGAAAATTGTCGATACCTACAAGACTTATCTTGCCGACCCGAGTTACGGCGGCGAAGAAAAGTACAGCTACGTGGCTACACTCGACGAAATCAAGGAAAACGACTACAACCTGAATATTCCGCGCTATGTTGATACCTTCGAAGAAGAAGCGTTGGTGGATATTGACGATGTCAAGACGAATATCAAGAACATCGAAGAAGAACTCTCGAAGGTCCAGAAGCAGATGGCTAAATATATGAAGGAACTCGGACTGTAAATACAACAATTATCATTTTCGTGAAGCCACGAAAATGATGTTGAGATATCATAATAAGGCAGAAATAGGAGCGTGGTATGGTAAAAAAGATGATTCAAGCGAAAAAAGAGACGATTCATGCCTTAGGGATTGATATTGGTATCTATACCGCAGATTTCGAAAATGAGTATATCTCCCTGACGGATATTGCTCGTTTTAGAAGTTCTGACCCAAGAATTACGATTCATAGTTGGCTTAGAAATAGGGATGTGGTGGATTTTTTGGGGTTGTGGGAAGCCCTTCATAACACGGATTTTAAACGTAGCGAATTCGATACGTTTAAAAAAGATGCCGGTAGTAACGCTTTTACGTTCTCTATAAAGAAGTGGACCGATGAGATGGGGGCGGTGGGCATTGTCTCGAAGTCTGGCAGATACGGTGGCGGTATTTTTGCGCATAGCGATATTGCCATGGAATTTGCTTCATGGATATCTCCTGAATTCAAACTGTATATTGTCAAGGATTATCGACGTCTTAAATCAGATGAAAACAGCCGCCTGTCCCTAAATTGGAACCTGAATAGGGAAATTTCCAAGCTAAATTACAGGATTCATACTGATGCGATTAAGGGAAAACTCATTTTGCCGCAGTTGACCTCGATGCAGAAGAGTTTTGTTTATGCCGATGAAGCTGATTTGTTGAACGTGGCTCTTTTTGGAGAAACCGCCAAGGAATGGCGGGATGAAAATCCGGATAAAAAAGGGAATATTAGGGACTATGCCGATATTCCGCATCTTTTGGTTTTGGCGAACCTTGAAAGTTACAATGCCATTTTGATAAAGGAAGGGGTGCCGCAATCAGAACGACTTGTAAAATTACGTGAAACAGCAGAAAGTCAACTAGGAACTATTCTATCACTTGATTTACAAAAGCCGATTTTGATTGAAAATGGAACAAAGAGGATAGGGAAGTAGACCAATTTCGTGGAGTCGTGAAAATGGTAAGGAGTAAGTGATATGATAAAAATTCGAAAAATACAGTTTTGGGAACATCCTGTGCTGGGCAATTTGAGTCTAGATTTTTGTGGGCGTGATGGTAAAGCTGCTGATACGATTTTATTAGCGGGGGAAAATGGTTCAGGTAAGAGTACCATTATAAACGCTGTTAGCGGAATTCTGAATGATACCTTGTTTAGTTTGTCTCGCATTGAATGGGAAAACGATGGGGTTTGTCATTTTGTAGATATCCAACATGTAAAAGAAAATGTTTATTGCACCGATGATACTGGCGCAAGGTACCATGGTATAATCTCTCTTTCTCGGTACAACGAAAATAAACCCATAAATACCATTTTTTCGGATGTTGATATCAATTTTAGTGCGAGTGTTATTAAATCGGTAACTAGTAAAAATTTAGATGCAGCAAAAGGATATGTCCGATCAAATTTTAATTTCCCAACGGAAATCAAGCAATTGTTAGTTGATATACAAGCTTTAGACAATGATGCGATTGCCCGCGAAGTGGAAGCTAATCCTGAAATTGCATATAAGGATTTAACAATTGAAAAACGAATGACTCGCTTTACGAATGCGTTTAATAAAATGTTTGACGATTTAAAGTATTGTCGAGTCAACAATGCAAACGGTCATAAGGATGTTCTATTTGAAAAATATGGAAAAGAAATAACGATTGATCAATTGAGTTCTGGTGAAAAGCAGATTGTGTACCGTGGATGTTTTTTGCTTAAAGATAAAGAATCTATGAACGGGGCAATTGTCTTTATTGATGAACCCGAAATTAGTTTGCATCCTATATGGCAAAAGAAAATAATGGATTATTACAAGGGTATTTTCACAAACGTTGAAGGGGTTCAGACTTCTCAAATTTTTGCTGTAACGCATTCTCCCTTTGTTATTCATAATGAAAATCGTAAGAATGACAAGGTAATTGTCCTGAAACGTGATGCAGAAGGAAAAATCGGTATTGATGAAAAACCTGAGTATTACGACTGTTCTTCAACAAAGGTGATAGAAGACGCTTTTTCTATCAGCGACTTTACTGAGCACCAGTATGATGCGGATCAGCCCTGTGTTTATCTTGAAGGTAGAACGGATGAAAAGTATTTCAACAAGGCATTAGCCGTTTTTGGATATAAGGATGTTCCGTTCCAATTCAAATGGATTGGGTATATAGATGATAAAGGGGATGAACGATATACAGGATGTAAAGCGCTGGATCAGGCATGTGATTTTTTAATATCGAGTAGATTAAGTGTAAAAAGTGTTTTGTTGTATGATTGTGATACAAAGAAACCATCGACAGAAAAGAATAATGTTTATACAAGAGCGCTCCCGACTTATCCGAATTCAAAGGGGATGAAAAAAGGAATTGAGAATGCTTTGGTTTTAGACTCGATAGACCTTACGGGCTTTTATAATCATAAAACCATTTATGGCGATTATGGAGAACCAAAAGATATTCCTGAATTCAAGAAAATGGAATTTTGTGATTACATTTGTTCTTTAGATGATGATTCATTGAAAGAAGTTTTGGGAAACCTTAAAAGGGAAATAGATTCATTAATAAATATTTTTAAACATGAGGCGAAAAATGATTCAGTTTGATTATGGCAAAAGAATTTATACATGTCCGTTTTGCAGGAGGCAACAAGCAATAAATGGCGCCTCATTTGTGAAAAATTCAACTGGTTTTTATGATGAATATGGTCAACCAATACGAAATGGGTATGAAAGTGAAACTGAACTACAAATATGCAGCATAAGATGCTCAAATTTGGATTGTCGTAGGATAACTGTTCTGGCAATGGATTTTCGTATGCAAAAACGTGTTTGCGATATCATCCCCAAGAAAGTGATTCGACAATTTCCAGACTATATTCCTCAGCAAATTCGTAATGACTACGAGGAGGCCACTTGCATTTTAAACGACAGTCCTAAAGCGGCTGCAACATTATACAGACGTTGCTTGCAGGGAATGGTTCGGGACTTTTGGGGTATTGCGAAAAACAAACTTGCTGATGCCATAAAAGAACTGAATGGAAAGGTTTCTGTTGCACAATGGAATGCCATAGATGGATTAAGGAAAATAGGGAATATTGGGGCCCATATGGAAAACGATGTCAATATGATTATTGACATCGATGAAGGTGAAGCAGAAAAACTTGGGAAATTGATTGAGCTACTTATGGAAAAATGGTATATCGCTAGACATGATGAAGAAGCTTTGCTTCAAGATATTTCTGCAATATCTGCACAAAAGCAGGATGAAAGAAAGGGTGCAAAATAAATCCAGAGATTGAAAAAGGATACAAAGAGGATTGGAGGATAAAATGTCTATAATTAAATCTTTTTCTGTTGGCGAAGGTGACATGTTTTATATAAAACATGGTAGTAGCAATTTTTCCATTATAGATTGTTGTCTAGGTGATGATAATGCAGACGCTATTATTGAAG
The DNA here is from genome assembly GCF_902779965.1 of Fibrobacter succinogenes. Lineage (NCBI taxonomy): Bacteria > Pseudomonadati > Fibrobacterota > Fibrobacteria > Fibrobacterales > Fibrobacteraceae > Fibrobacter > Fibrobacter succinogenes. The sequence continues at coordinate 73,089 of NZ_CACZDK010000005.1, forward strand.
AAATTGAGTGCGAACGCAAAGGCAAAGACATCACCCGATTTATTTCAACGCATCCTGACGAAGACCATATTCATGGTTTGAAGTACTTGAACAGCATACTAGATATTCGAAATTTTTATTGCGTTGCGAATAGAGCGACGAAAAACGAACCTACAGGTGATTTTAATTATTATTGTGCTTTTAGAGACAATCGTGATGTTTATTTTTATGTCCATAAAGGTTGTTCTCGTAAATGGATGAATGCTAATGATGAAAATGACGGCCAAAACTACGGCTCATCTGGGATTAACTTTTTGTGGCCTGATTTGAACAATGCCGATTATAATGAGGCCTTAAAACAAGCTGCACAAGGAGTCGCTTTCAATAATATTTCTCCTATTTTTACTTATGAAGTTGCTAATGGGGTTAAAGTGATATGGATGGGAGATATGGAGAAAGATTTTCAAGAAAAGATAAAGAATTGTGTTGCGTGGCCACAAGTAGACATTCTCTTTGCTCCACATCATGGGAGAGACTCGGGCAAAGTTCCTGAAGAAATTTTAAAGAAACTTAATCCTCAAATTATTATAATAGGAGAGGCTCCATCGGAACATCTTAACTATTATAGGGGATACAATACTATTACACAGAATACGGCAAAAGACATCACATTCAATTGTGTTGATGGTCTGGTACATGTTTATTTTTCTGAATTAGAATATCCATATGATTTATCTTTTTTGACCAATTGTCGAGCAGATAATTATTATTTAGGTTTTTATAAAGGATCCTTTTTAACCCATAATGCAGCAAGGATTAGACGATGAAAGAAAAAATACCTTTCTACAACATAGTGAATATGTTCTTCGTTGGATGTGTGTTCGTTATATTTACGATCCCGTTCTTTATTGACGCCATTGATTTAGATGCAACAAAAAAATACAGTGAAATAATCTCGAATTGGACCGGAATTATTTCGGTAGTTGCAATTGCAGCAATGTTTGAAATAGGTTTTATTATAAATAGGCTTGGCTCAATAATCATTGAACCTCTATATGTCATTCTAAAAATCTGGCCACGTGAAAAATACGATGCAAAGATTTCTGAAATAAGTCAGAGTAATGCCAAATTTCAGTCGATGATAACAGAACTCAATCTTATGCGTAGTCATATTATGATTTGCTTGATAATCTTGATTGCTGCGTTGTTTTTGGGGAAATTTCTTTATGCATTGAGCATGTTTGCCTTGATATGTGTTTTTTCTTTTGGTGGAAGAAAACATAATACAAAAATCAATATTATTAGAAAACAGAATGGGTAGAGTGTATGACTCCAGAGATTGAAAAAAGAATTAAGGCTGTGCAGGCGGGGCGTGTTCCGGCTGGGTATAAAAGGACTAAAGTTGGAATTGTTCCGAAGGAATGGGATGAACTCAAACTTTCGCATTATTTGAGCGTATCCAAGGAAAAGAATACCGAGTTGAAGTATTCAAAAGAAGATGTTTTTTCTATTTCTGGCGAACTGGGAATAGTTAATCAGATTGAGTTACTTGGACGCTCTTATGCAGGTGTGTCTGTAGCTCCGTATGGAGTTGTTAAACCCAACGACGTTGTGTATACCAAAAGTCCATTGAAAGCAAACCCGTATGGCATCATAAAAACAAATAAAACGGGAAAAACAGGGATAGTTTCGACGTTATATGCAATTTTTAATTGTAAAAATAATGTAAATCCGATTTTTGTTCAGTATTATTTCGAGTCTGATAAGAATTTGAATGATTATTTGCATCCAATTGTTAATATCGGTGCGAAACACGATATGAAAATTAGTGACGAAAACTCTTTAAGTGGAATTGTCATTTTCCCGCCTCTTTCGGAGCAGAAGAAGATTGCGGAGATTTTGGCGACGCAAGATAGGGTAATTGAGCTGAAGGAAAAGTTGATTGCCGAAAAGCAGTGTCAAAAGAAATATTTGATGAGCGTATTGTTGGGCGATGATTTCAAGAAGCCCTTCAAATTGAATGGCGTAACCATTGATAAGAAAAAATGGGAAATTACCAAAATCAATTCCGTAATAAAAAAAGTTGATAATCCTGTTGTTGTGAATAAAGAAAATCAATATACACAAATAGGTATTTATTCGCACGGGAAAGGTCTGTTTTATAAAGAACCTGTTACCGGAAAAGAACTTGGAAATAAATCTGTGTTTTGGATTGAGCCAAATTGCTTTATTCTGAATATAGTTTTTGCATGGGAACAGGCTGTTGCAAAAACAACTGAAAAAGAAAAAGGATTTATCGCATCTCATAGGTTTCCGATGTTTAAGCCTATCGATAATCTTATTGATGTTGATTATGCTGTGTATTATTTTTTAACAAAAAAGGGAACATATATCTTAGATGCCGCATCTCCTGGTGGTGCAGGAAGAAATAGAACTTTAGGTCAAGATCGTTTCCTTGAAAGTAAAATTCTCCTTCCCTCTCTCCCTGAACAAGAGGCGATTGCCAAAGTCCTTTCTGCGGCAGATGAAGAAATTTCCCTTTTGCAAAAGGACTTGGAACAGGAAAAACTCAAGAAAAAGTCCCTAATGCAGCTACTGCTCACCGGCCTTGTGAGAGTGCAATAAAAGTAGAACGAAGGTGATTTTATGTCAAAGTCCCGAAAGATAACCCCAGTCTCCATTCGCAGCTCGGCTGCGGAGTATTTGACTTATGTCTCTGCTGTTGGCGGTTCCGAGCAGAGCGTAGAGATGCGTTATGAAAACGAAAATGTTTGGCTGACGCAGAAGATGATGGCGGAATTGTACGGGGTTGATGTTCGAACGATAAACGAACATATTTCCAAGATTTTGAGTGATGGAGAATTGCCAGAAGATCCAACTATCCGGAATTTCCGGATAGTTCAAACCGAGGGTTCGCGGCAAGTATCCCGTGATGTATTGCATTACAACCTCCAGATGATTATTGCAGTTGGGTTCAAGGTCAATAATGAACGTGCAGTGCAGTTCCGCAAGTGGGCGGGACAAATCGTCAAGGATTACACCATCCAGGGTTGGGTGATGGACAAGGAACGCCTCAAGAATTTCGGGACCATCTTGACCGAAGATTATTTTGAGAAACAGTTAGAGGCAATTCGTGAAATTCGCGTTTCGGAGCGTCGATTCTATCAGAAGGTGACGGATATCTATTCTACGGCATTGGATTATGACCCTTCGGCAAAAATTACACAGGATTTCTTCAAAAAAGTCCAAAACAAGTTGCACTGGGCGATTCATGGACATACTGCAGCCGAACTGATTGCCGAACGTGCCGATAGCAAAAAGGAACACATGGGCTTGAAGACTTGGGCGGCATCACCCAAGGGTAAAATTATGAAGTCCGATGTGATTGTGGCGAAGAATTACCTGGACAAAGAAGAGTTGAGTGCGCTTGAACTGATTGTTTCGGGTTATTTGGATTTTGCGGAAATGCAAGCGAATAGGCATATTCCCATGACTATGGAAGATTGGGCTAAACATCTGGACCGCATTTTGATGGCAACCGAACATGAACTTTTGACCAACGCTGGGAAAATTTCGATGGAAGTGGCGCAAGCCCATGCGATAACGGAATGGGAAAAATACCGCATCGTGCAGGATAAGCTTTTCCGCAGTGATTTTGACTACTTCTTGGAACTCCATGAAAAAATGGCACAGTACAAGGCGTGAGGTAATCTATGAGTTTTACAAATCAATCAGACTTGATGCTTGAAGATAATGCGAGCAAGTACCCCGCCATCGAAGTGTTGGCGAAGCTAGGCTATACCTACATTTCGCCCGAAGAGGCCACCCAGGAACGCGGTACGCAATACAATGTGTTGCTCAAGGATATCCTCCGCAAGCAGCTCCAGAGAATAAACCAGTTTGAATATAATGGCATCGCCTATAAGTTCTCCGCCGAGAATATCGAGAGGGCTATTGCAGAACTGGATGTACCCTTGACCGAAGGGCTTGTAAAAACTAGCGAACGAATTTACGACGCCTTGATGCTCGGCAAGAGTTACCAAGAAAAACTGATTGACGGGACTTCCAAAAGTTTCAACCTGAACTATATTGATTGGGATAATTTTGAAAACAATGTTTTCCATGTAACGGAAGAATTCTCTTGCAACAGTTGGGATAAACAGAAAAATGCCCGCCCCGACATCGTCGTGTTCGTGAACGGAATCCCTTTTGCGGTTATCGAATGCAAAGCTCCGCATATTTCTGAAATGCAAGCTGTCGAGCAGAACATCCGTAACCAGCTCCCAGAATATATTCCGCAACTTTTCAAGTATGTGCAGATGGTCGTTGCGACCAACAAGAATGCGGTCAAATACGCCACCGTAGGTACGGGCAAGAAATTCTGGAACGTATGGCGCGAGCAGGATACGGAATGGCAAACGAATCTTGTTGATCAGATTGTTGCGGGACGTGTCCCGACGGAACAGGACAAGACTTTGATTTCGCTGTTCGAAAAAGAACGCCTGCGCAAGTTCGCCAAATATTTCGTCGTTTACGATGCCAACATCAAGAAGATTTGCCGTTACCAGCAGTTCTTTGCGGTTGAGGCGATTATGAAGACCATTGCAGAGAATGACTCCGCAGGCAACCGTCAGAGCGGCGTTATTTGGCATACGCAAGGTTCAGGAAAGTCGCTTACCATGGTGATGGTTTCCAAGTACATTCTCGAAGAATTGAGTTCCGTGAACCCGAAAGTCATTGTTGTTACGGACCGTAAGGAACTCGACAAGCAGATTGCAAAGACTTTCTCGCATACGCGAATGACTCCAGTGCGAGCCACTAGTGGAAAGAACCTTTGCGACCTTATTAATGAGGGCAAAGTTGATATCATCACTTCGATTATTAACAAGTTCAATACTGTCGATAATCAAGGTGTTAAGAATAATTCTAGAGACATCTTTGTCCTTGTCGATGAAAGCCACCGTTCGAACTACGGCTCGCTAGCGACCAAGATGCGTACAGTTTTTCCAAATGCCTGCTATATCGGCTTTACGGGGACTCCGCTTTTGAAGAATGAAAAAAGCACATTAAAGCGTTTCGGAAAGCTGATTCACAAATACACCATCAAAGATGGTGTTGAAGACAAGGCGATTGTCCCGCTGATTTATGAAGGCCGCTTTGTGGACCAAAAAGTCGATGAAGAAAATATCGATTTGTGGTTCCAGATGGTCACAAAAAAGCTAAACAAGGCGCAAATTGCTGAACTGAAAACGAAATGGAGTAGCATTCAAAAACTGACCTCTAGCGATTCTCGCATACGTCGCGTGGCAATCGACATCTATCAGCATTTTATGGACGGCTACAAGGAATCGGGATTCAAAGCGATGCTTGCTTGCAACTTCAAACGTGATGCAGTGCGCTACAAGCTGATATTCGACACGCTTTGCGACATAAGGACCGAAGTTGTGATTTCGGCTCCGGATATGCGCGAAGGCTACGATGATATTGATGAAAGTTCCGATGATCTTGTCGTAAAGTTCTGGAACAAGATGATGAAGCAGTACGGCAACGCTGACGATTACGAAGACACCTTGAAGAGCCAATTCTACGATGGTGAAATCGATATTTTGATTGTCTGCAGCAAGTTGCTCACGGGCTATGATGCGCCGAGAACGCAAGTTCTTTACATAGACAAGGAACTCAAGGATCACGGGCTGTTACAAGCGATTGCACGTACAAACCGTCTTTACGAAGGCAAGGATTTTGGCCTGATTGTAGATTATCGCGGACTTATTCGCAAGCTGGATTCCGCGATGGAAGTGTATAGCGGCGCCGGACTCGAAAATTATGATTCAGCGGACATCAAAGGCGTCGTCGTTGATGTTATGGCGTGCGTGGCGAGACTCCGCGAAACATATTCGCAGCTGTGGGATATTTTTGCTCCGATAAAGAATCGTAAAGACCCCGAAGAAATTGAAATTTTCTTGGCTGATATGGATGCTAGAGGCAAATTCTACGATGCGCTTTGTGTATTCGGTCGTGCATTCACGATGGTGATGAATTCCGAGAAAGCCTTTGCCGCATTTGATCGCAAGGAAATTGAGATGTTCCGCGACACCTTCGTCTTTTTCTCGAAGATTCGTCGCAGCGTGAAGATTCGCTATGCCGATGCATTAGACAATTCGGAATACGAACGCCAAATGCAAAATCTATTGGACACCTATATGTCCGTGAAAGATGTGCAGCAGATTTATGAACCGATTGATATTATGAATATCAGCGACTTTGACAAGGTCATCGAAAAACTGCCATCAGATAGGTCAAAAGCAGATGCCATCGTGTCGCACCTTACAAAGCGTATCAAATTAAACCGCGATGAAGACCCTGCATTCTATGACAGTTTTTCCAAGAGGATTAACGCTGTTCTGGAAGAGTTCAAGAACAAGATCCTTTCGGAAAAAGAATATCTAAAGCAGATGTTTGAAGTGATGGGCGATTTCCGTAAGGGCGATACAAAGCAGAAGTTCCCGGAAAAGATTGCGGGTGATTTGGACGCGCAGGCGTTCTACGGCGTAATTGATCCGATTCTGTCCGATAGTTATAAGCTGGAATCGGAAATTGTTGCAAACATTGCGCTTTCTATAACGGCAATTATTCGAAGACACGACACGGTCGACTGGAAAAACAATATCGACATTCACAATCGCATTCGACAAGACATTGATGACCTTTTCTACGAAATGGAATGTAAGCAAGGAATCGCCGTAGATTTAGACGATGTTGATAAAATCCTAGAAAGCGTCCTCAATGTCGCCATAAGGAGATTTTAATGCTCCGCACTGTTGATGTTGACGACAATGCAATTAGCTACACGCTAGAACGAAAGCCGGTCAAGAATATAAATCTGAGAATCAAGGCCGACCAAAGCGTCTATGTGTCCGCTCCGAAAGATGTTCCTGCAAAAACGGTCGATGCATTTGTCAGAGAAAAGTCAGCATACATATTGCGTGCCATTAAGAAATTTAAGGATAAAAATCGGCTAGATGCTTCGGAACATCAGTTTGTAGATGGAGAGACTGTCAATCTTTTCGGCAGAAATTTGCGGCTAAAAGTTCGTTACGCAACACGAAATAAAATAGAATCCGATGGAATCTATGTGACATTGTATGTTAAAGATGTGAATGACTCCGAACTAAAAAAAAGAGTCCTTGAAACTTGGCTTCGAGAAAAATGCAAAGACGAAGTAACATCCATTTGCCAAAAGGTTTACCCCAAAGTAAAAAAGTATGGAGTCGCATTCCCTGAAATTCAGATGCGAGAAATGGTTTCCCGTTGGGGCTCCTGTTCTCCGAAAAAAGGATTTGTCACCTTCAACACAGCCTTAATAGAAATGCCTGTTTCGTGCATAGAATATGTGGTAACGCACGAATTTACGCATTTTCTTTACCCAAACCATTCTCAAAAGTTCTATCAGCAGTTGGCAATATTTATGCCCGATTGGGAAGAACGAAAAAAAAGACTGGAAGGGTGATATTCACAATTGTTGATGAGTTGTTAAATAAATTCCCTACCGACAATGTTTCTTGAGCGCTGCAATGTACGCCTCAGCATAGCGTGATTTTGCGACGCCTTTGCGCATAACGTAACCGACTGTCATTTTGTCGTGAACGGCAAGCTGTTTGGCGATGATGTTCTTGCCGTTGAGTTTGTGGCTGATGACGCCGGAGCAGATGGTGTATCCGTCCAGGCCGATGAGCAGGTTAAAGAGTGTGGCGCGGTCGCGGACTTTGATGTTTCGCGGGCAATCGAAATCGATGGCAGTGAGGGGTTCTTCGGCAAAATAGAACGAGTTAAAGTCACCTTGTTCGTAAGTGAGGTACGGATAGGGCTGAAGGTCTTCGAGGGTGATTTTGTCTTTTTTCGCAAGCGGGTTCTTGGACGACATGAACACGTGAAGCGGTGTTGCAAAGAGCGGTTCAAAGACGAGGTTGTTCTTTTGGATGAGCTTGGTGATGACCTTTTCGTTTTTATCGCTGAGGTAGAGCACGCCCATTTCGCTTTTCATTTTGGCGACATCGTCAATAATTTCGTTTGTTTGCGTTTCGCGAAGCGTAAAGTCGTAGCTGGGGCCACCGAATTTGCGGATGACATCGACGAACGCGTTCACCGCAAAGGAATAATGTTGGCAGCTCACGGAAAAGATGGTGTTGCCGCCCTTGCCGCCTTTGTAGCGGTCTTCGAGGAGGGTCGCTTGTTCCACGACTTGCCTTGCGTACGAGAGGAATTCATCGCCTTCGTTTGTGATGGTGACGCCTTTATTGGAGCGGTTGAATATGGTAATGTTCAGCTCGCTTTCGAGTTCATGGATAGAGGCGGTAAGGCTCGGCTGCGAGATAAATACTCGCTTGGAGGCTTCGGTGATATTTCGCGTGTCCGCAATGGCAATGGCGTATTTAAGTTGTTGTAGGGTCATGATTAGGTATGGGGTTGTGGGGTCGCACCTTCGGTGCTTTGGGGTATGGGGTTTTATTGGTCATGTGCAGTCATTCTATATCGTACTACGGGACTTCTCCTTCGTTTTCATTATAAGATTACTTTATAACCAGTTATAAATCACCATAGATTTTTTCTATGGTGAACGTATAAAAAATAGTATTTTACCGATGATAAAAAGGGAGGTATATTTGGAGCGTTCAAAAAACAAAGTAAAAAGGTAGGTAAAACACTATGAGTAATAAAACATCTGTAATTGGTTTCCCGCGTATCGGTAAGAATCGTGAACTCAAGTTCGCAAGCGAAAAGTTCTTCAAGGGTGAAGTTTCCGAAGCAGAACTTCAGAAGGTCGCCGCCGAAATTCGCCTGTACGGCTGGAAAAAGCAACGCGAAGCCAATATTTCCTTCATTCCGTCTAACGATTTCTCGTTCTACGATAACGTTCTCGACACCGCATTTTTGCTGAATGTTATTCCGGAGCGCTACAGCAGCCTCGAATTGAGCACGCTTGAAAAGTATTTCGCAGCCGCCCACGGCTACCAGGGCGAAAAGGGCGACGTGAAGGCCCTCCCGATGAAGAAGTGGTTCAACACGAACTATCATTACATTGTTCCGGAAATTGACGACGCTACCGAACTTAAGCTCGTCGGAAAGAAGCCTGTCGAAGAATTTAACGAAGCCAAATTGGCCGGAATTGAATCCATTCCGACGGTTATTGGCCCTTACACATTCCTCCATCTCGCACGTTACAACGGTCAAAAGAAGGCAAAGGACTTTGTAGCAGCAGCAATTGCCGCTTATGCAAAGCTCGCCGACCAGCTCGCTACTGCAGGCGCCAAGTGGATTAGCATTGCAGAACCGGCTTTGGTTTTTGACGTCACCGCCGAAGAACGCGAACTCTTCAAGTCCATTTACGTTGAACTTATCAAGCAAATTCACGAAGTAGCCAAGTTGAAGATCAATTTGCAGACTTACTTCGGCGATATCCGCGATGTTTATGAAGATGTTATCGCACTCGGCTTTGACGGCATCGGCCTTGACTTTGTGGAAGGCCTCCAGTCTCTCGAACTTTTGAAGAAAGATTTCCCGAAGGGTACGGTTCTTTTCGCAGGCGTTGTGAACGGCAAGAACATCTGGCGTGCCGATTACGCACAGAAGAACGCACTCCTCGCTGAAATTGAAAAGTACGTGGCTGCTGAAAATGTGGTCGTTGGCACTTCTTGTTCTCTTTTGCATGTGCCTTACACGGTCGCTGCTGAACAGAAGCTCTCCGCCGACATTCTCAAGCACTTTGCATTCGCCGAAGAAAAGCTCGTAGAACTTGCAGAACTCGCAAGCGCTGACGCAGCCGCTCTCGAAAAGAATCGCGCACTCTTTGCAAGCGCACGCATCAACGAAAACAGCAATGTTCAAAAGCAGCTTGCAGCCCTCTCTGCTGCTGATTTCGAACGCAAGCCGAGCCGCCTTGAACGCCGTGAAGTGCAGAAGGCAGAATTCAAGTTGCCGGCATTCCCGACAACGACAATCGGTTCCTTCCCGCAGACTGCCGAAGTCCGCGCCAACCGTGCCGCATTCCGCAAGGGTGAAATTTCCAAGGAACAGTACGTTGCATTCAACCAAAAGAAGATCGCAGAATGCATCAAGTTGCAGGAAGAAATTGGCCTCGACGTGATTGTGCATGGTGAATTTGAACGCAACGACATGGTGGAATATTTCGGTTCCAAGATTGACGGCTTTGTGTTCACGCAGAACGCTTGGGTGCAGAGCTACGGTACCCGTTGCGTGAAGCCGCCTGTCGTTTGGGGTGACGTGAGCCGCAGCGCTCCGATTACGGTTGAATGGTCCGTTTTCGCACAGAGCTGCACCAAGAAGCCGGTGAAGGGCATGCTTACGGGTCCTGTCACGATTCTCAACTGGTCGTTCCCGCGCGAAGATGTTTCCTTGAAGACGCAGGCACAGCAGATTGGCCTTGCCATCCGTGACGAAGTTTTGGACCTCGAAAAGAACGGCATTCGCATTATCCAGATTGACGAAGCCGCTCTCCGCGAAAAGTTGCCGCTCCGCAAGAGCGATTGGCACAAGGAATACCTCGACTGGGCCATTCCGGCATTCCGCTTGGTTCACGCCAAGGTCAAGCCCGAAACGCAGATCCACACGCACATGTGCTATAGCGAATTCAACGACATCGTGCGCGACATCGACAACATGGACGCTGACGTGATTACGTTCGAAGCCAGCCGTTCTGACCTCAAGTTGCTCGACGCCTTGAACGAAGCCAAGTTCGAAACGCAGGTGGGCCCGGGTGTTTACGACATCCACTCTCCGCGCGTGCCGTCCGAACAGGAAATCGTCGATGCTCTCCACAAGATTATCGCGAAGGTCCCGCAGGCTAATGTTTGGGTGAACCCGGATTGCGGCCTCAAGACCCGCGGTGAAACCGAAACCACGGCAAGCCTCAAGAACCTCGTCGCCGCCGCCAAGAAACTGCGCGAAGAGAAGTAGTGAAAATATGTATGGATCCTCGTATTCACGAGGATGACAATTCGCAAAAAACTTACACCTCTACTGTCGTTGCTAGGCTACAACTATCTTCATTGATAGACAGATTCTAAGTTCGCTCTAGTCTATCGATCAAACCCTTGCAATGACGGTAAACGAATCAATCCCCGTGTGCATAATGCCGCGGGGATTTCTTATTGCCGGAAAATGGCGGATCATGCTTCGACATTGCATTCTATCAAAAATTACAAAAACCACGTACTAAGTATAAACTATCACTTCCCATTTTCTATAGTAAAAATCTATAACTCAGCATAAAAAAGTAGTATATATAAAGGGGCTTGCGACCACCCCACCCCATTGCTATCTTTGTGCCGTATTTGAAATAAAGGCGACCCCGGCACAGTGGCCGGGGTGACATGCTGAAAGGTCATCCCAGAACGGAGTCCGGGATGACAAACAACAGGAGGCGCAACATGGAAAAACGCACAGGACTTTTTGCAAATGGTATTATTTGGTTTGGCGTCGCCATCTCCGTTTCCGAAATCGAAGCGGGTATAGAAATTGGCGCAGCCGCCGCAAGGGATTCGCTTTGGCTCCCGCTCGTACTTGGGCACATTCTGGGCGGCATATTGCTCTTTTTCGTGGGCCTCATCGGCGCGCGCGTTCGCCTGAACGCCATGGAAACGACCAAATCCTCATTCGGCAAATACGGTTCCAAGTTCTTCGCCGCGCTGAACACATTCCAGTTGCTCGCCTGGGTCGCTGTTTTGAACGCTCAGGGCGCTTCGGCATTGGCAGGACTCAACTTGCCGATTTCATTCCCGCTCACGTGCGTGATTCTCGCAGCTCTCATCGCCGCCTGGGTTTACGTAGGCATCCGCCGTTCCGCAAACGTGACAACCATCGTGATGGCCGCTCTTACTATTTTGCTTGCAATTTTATCCGTTAAGTTATTCGGTCTCGGCAGCAGTTCAAGTGCCGCCGCTAATGTTGCAGGTGCCGCTGGAAACGCTGCAACCGCCACCGCGCTCAAGTTCTGGAACATTTTCGAAATTTCTATCGCCATGCCGATTTCTTGGTTGCCGGTCATTTCGGACTACACGAAGGATGCCGAAAAGCCCGTGAAGGCGACCGCCATCTCTGCCATCGCTTATTCTTTTGCAAGCCTCTGGATGTACATCATCGGTATCGAAATTTCGGGCATTGGTGCAAGCAATAACATCGCGCAAGCCATTCTACTTGCCGGCCTCGGCATCCCGGGAATCATCATCGTGGTACTCTCGACCGTGACGACAAACTTCCTTGCGGCAAACTCCGCAGGCGAATCTTCCAAGGCAATTTACAATAAAATAAATCCAAAAATTGCAGGTGTCGTCGTGAGTTTCTTGAGCGCTGCGCTTGCGATTTCGGGAATCATGGAACATTACATCAGCTTCCTTTACTTGATCGCTTCCGTGTTTGCCCCGATGGCCGCTGTTCTTTTAGTTTCGTTCTACTTCTCCAAGGATCGTACTGAATCGCTCGGCGTTTGGCTCTGGAACATTTTCGCCTGGCTCGCCGGTTTTATCGCTTACCAGGTGGCAGAACATTTCGATTCCGTTTTTCTCGGCCCGACCCTCCTTGCAGTCATCGTTTCGGCGGCATTCGCCTCCGTGCGGGTACTGTCGGAGAGAAAATAAACCGTATGGATTCCCTCCCCTATCGCTACGCTCCAGGGTCGAGAATGACTTATACATTTTTTAAATTATAGTCTGTCATGTCACAAAAAAAAATCGCGTTAATTAATGATGTTACAGGATTTGGTCGGTGTTCCATCGCAGTTATGGCACCGATCGTTTCGGCTATGAAAATCCAAGCGGTAACAGTTCCAACCGCTGTTCTTTCGGCGCACACGCAGTTCCCCGAATACTACTTCGACGATTACACTTCAAAAATGCGCGATTACATTCAAACCTACAAGGATTTGAATCTAACATTCGACGCCATCGCTTCTGGGTTCCTTGGTTCCGAAGAGCAAGTCGATATCGTGATTGACTTTTTCAAGACATTCAAGAAAAACGGCACATTCACATTAGTGGACCCGGTAATGGGTGATTACGGGCGACTTTACGAAACATACACGCCTAGTTTGTGCGAAAAGATGAAAGCACTCGTCCGTTACGCCGATATCTTGACGCCGAACCTCACCGAACTTTGCACCTTGACCGATGTAAAATACCGCGAAGAAGGATTCAACGATGCAGAGCTTGCTTGCATGTGTCAAAAACTTGCAGATCAAGGCCCAGAACATATCGTAGTCACGGGCATCCGCTACAACAGCAAGCAAATCATGAACTACGTCTACAGCAAAGGCGAAGAACCGCGAATCGTGATGGTGGACCGCATCGGCGGCGACCGCAGCGGAACCGGCGACGTCATCAGTTCAATCATTGCCGGCATGTATTTGAACGGGCATGATTTTTACGAATCCGTCAAAAAGGCGGCCGAATTCGTTTCCAAGTGTTTGCGCTACTGCGAAGACAACAACGTGCCCACGCACTGGGGACTTTGCTTTGAAATGTATCTCCGCGACTTGATGGAGGATTAAAATGGTTGTTTATACCGTAACTGGAAACGTCGGAGAAGCCGGCTATTTAGACATCGCGAACAGCGGCGATATTACAGGCAAAAACATTTACGTGAACATGACTAACCGCTGCCCGTGCAGCTGTGTTTTTTGCTTGCGCCAGACAAAAAAAATGATGGAAGGCAATTCGCTTTGGCTCAAAGGTGGCGAACCCAGCGTCGAAAGCGTGCTCGGCATTTTTGAAAAATACGATTTGTCCGTCATTAACGAACTCGTCTTTTGCGGCTACGGCGAACCGCTCGAACGTTTGCACGACGTTTGCAAAGTTATCGATTTTCTGCGCGGCAAATACCCGAAATTAAAGGTCCGTCTCAACACAAACGGACTTGCCAACTTGATTCACGGCGAAGACATCACGCCGCAACTTGAAGGACGTTTCGATACCGTTTCGATTTCGATGAACGCGCCGACCGCCGAAGAATTCCTCGAACTCACACGTTCGAGATTTGGCATCAAGTCGTTTGACGCGCTGAAAGAATTTGCAGCACTCGCAAAATTCCATGTGCCGAACGTCATCATGACCGTTGTAGAAAAAGTGATGCCCGAAGAAAAAATCAAGCAGTGCCGCAAAATTTGCGAAGAACTCGGCGTCACGCTGAGAGTCAGACCGTTCGAAGAATAAATCGTATTACACCACAGTCAACATAAATCCCATATACAGCGGAAGCGTAAGCACGGCCCCATTACGACCAACATTGTAATCACCAAGTTTTATCGCCTGCTCCACATGGTATTTTTCAAAATTCTTCAAGACCGTCTTCAACGACTTTGCATCTCCATTACGCGCCTTGCATTCTACAGGTGTACACTTACCTTGATACCGCATAACAAAGTCTAGTTCAATGCTACTGTCCTTATGGTAATAATAAAGCTTACGGCCCATTTTTCCAAACAAATCTGCAACCAGATTTTCAAAAATAGCGCCCTTATAGCCAAGCAAATCTCCACTCAAAATACTAGATTGCGTTCCATCTTCGAGCATTGAAATAAGCAGCCCGATATCGGACATATAAACTTTAAATTCGCTTTGGATTCGATTGCCATCCAAAGGCAATTCCGTAGCTTGAATATTGTAGCACCGACGAATAATTCCCGCGTCTTCAATCCATTGCAGGCTACCTGCATAATCACGGCCACGGCCTCCTGTACGCACTACATTATACGAGAACTTTTTGTATTCACGGGCAAGCTGAGCAGGGATGGATTCAAAGCACTCCCGAATATGAGACTTATCTGCAGGAGCGGCATACTTCACCATGTCAGCTTTATATTCATCGACAATCCTCTTCTGCACAGCAAGCACTTTGCCCACAATCCCCGTTTCAAAAAACGTTGTAACAACTTCAGGCATGCCTCCGACAATCACATACTGATGGAGCAATTCACGAAAACGATCATGCAGCGCCGAATCAACAGGCATTTCGTTCTGCAAGCAATCTTTGAGGTAATCAAAGTGCATCGGCTTTATGCCATTAGCCCAAAGCCATTCTTCAAAGTCCATCGGAACCATTTCAACAATATTTTCGAAGCCTACAGGTATAGACGCATCAGCCTCATCTTTCAGTTCCTTAGTCCTGTAACCATGAACTCCAAGCAAAGAACCCGTACACATGACTTCAAAACGACCATCCAAGTAAAAATACTTGAGAGAACTGCGTGCAAGTGGACAATCCTGAATTTCATCAAAAATAAAACATGTTTCGTAAGGTTCAATTTCAGCAGAAGGCATCGCTGCCGATATACGCATAACGACGGAGGATACAGAAACATCCGGAGTAAAGAACTTCTTGTAATCCGGATGTTCGCGAAAATCAAGATAAACAACATGCTTGAAATGACGTGTAGCAAAATCCATCACGCTACTTGTTTTTCCACACTGTCGAATTCCCTTCACAACAATAGGTTTATGGTGGGGTTCATGCAGCCAATCTTCTAGTATTTTATCAATTTTCCGTCTAAACACATTTTCCTGCCCAATTTTTAATAAATATACACATTTTCCTGCCCAATTTTTCAGAAAAATTACACATTTTCATAAAAACGGAATTATCAGCGGGCAATTTTTGCATCAATCACCCTTTTATTTTCTGCAGGCACGATTTCACCCACTCGGGTTTTATAAAGAATACCGCAATAGCAATCACAGTTGACGTATTGAAAAGGGTATGGAAAATAAACGTGAACGCAACATAAGAATCCATTTCAGGAACGCGAACAAAATACATTACGTTCAATAAAATTTGGAAAAGCATCATTAAAGAGCCGACCATTAAAGCCACGACATTCTTTTTTGCAAGTGCAAATACACCAACCGCTAGATTAACAACGCCAAAGAACGCAAGTTGAAACACAGGAGGCTGCATAAAAACAAAATGCGTCAAGCTGTTCAATCCGCTCACAATAAAACAGACTGCGCAAAGCCGGAATAAGCCTAAATTAAATGTTTCATCTGCAATGGCAATCTCGCTTTCATCATGCTTTTTAGAAGCCACAAAGAACGCCGCCACAGCAACGACAATGTTCACGTTAAAAATCAAGTTAATGAGATTCTGGGCAATATTAACTTGTCTTATTTCATTTTCCGTTAAAGCATTGATGGAACTGACGGCAAAAGCACCCAAGACAGCCCAAATTAGGAACAGCACGGCCAATATTTTTAGAACCTTTACGTTCTTTTTGACAAACGCAAATACCCCTAGCGCAAATAAAACAGCAACGGCCAAAACACCCAACACAAACGGAATGAAAACTCCCGACGCGATCAATAGCCCACCCATTCCAAGCAAATCTTCAAACGATGAAGTTGTAAGTGCACTCCACAGCGAACTGAAAAATCCGCCACGCCCTGCCATAACAGCCATGTTGATAACAAGGTTCAACAAGTTCACAATGAACACGATAACGCAAACTCTGAGTAAAGTCTGATTACCGTTGAATTGAAATTTTTCTCCTTCGCTCATTTGACCCCTCTATTATAGGATTAAATATTTTTCGTTCATTCAAAATTTTCTAACGCAAAGATACAATTTTTTGCAACGCATCCACTCATACATCTCCCTTAATATTCAAATACTTTTCCAGTTCAGGAAATGTTGAAAGGCTGAAAAAAGAAAATCGACCTCGAACAAACACAAAACCCGACCAACCCTTAATAAATGGAATATGATCTTTCAATCTTATAATTTTAAATCTATTGGGCTTCAATGCCACAGAATTTCCAAGTAAAAAAGTAATGCGCACAGATTCGTCTTCAAGGATTTCAACTTTTCTAGGATACAAGTGGAAAAATACAAACAAAATATAAAACTCAAAGATAATCAAACAAATAAAGAACCATTCATGACCTTTGTAGGCCCCAGAGTTCATCAAAGCCTGTATATTACAACCTATATAAGTCGCCATCAGAAAAATGCCCACATATGAGCCCCAAAGCCACAGCTTCGTTTTCGATTCATATACTTTATTTTCACTCATACGATGACCTCGTTCTAAAAATACAAAAAACGGCCCGGATTTTATTCCGAGTCGTTTTTGAAAATGTCACTGGGTCCTTCGTGGTTTCGCCACTCAGGATGACGCCATTGGCGTTATTTTACGAAAGCGGCATAGATAGCCTTGATGGCCTTTTCAGTATCGGCTTCGTCAACACCCGTGATGATGTTGATCTGGGAAGAACCCTGGTCGATAATGCGAACGTTCACCTTGCTTTCTGCGAGAGCCGTAAAGAGCTTTGCAGCAACACCGATCTTGTTCGTCATGCCGTGACCCACGGTAGCGATAAGAGCGATGCCCGGGAAAATCTTGATACGGTCCGGACGCATCTGCTGCGTGATGTCTTCGAGGACAACGTCCTGCACGGCATCGAGAGCCTTGGAATCCACGACGATGCTCATGGAGTCAATTGCACTCGGGCAGAGTTCGTAGGAGAGTCCTTCGCTTTCAAGCACAGCGAGCACGCGGCGGCCAAAGCCAACTTCCTTGTTCATCATGGACTTTTCGATGTAGATCATCGAGAAGCCCTTGCGGCCTGCAACACCCGTGATCGGGAGCTTTGCGCTTTCCGGAGTCGGGCCAATGATGGTGCCAGCGTCTTCGGGGCGGTTCGTGTTGCGGATGTTGATAGGAATCTTCTTCGCGCGGCACGGAGCGATGGATTCGTCGTGGAGCACGCTTGCACCGGAGTAAGCGAGTTCGCGAATTTCGCGGTAGCTCACGTATTCAATCGGGAGCGGATTTTCGACGATGCGCGGGTCTGCCATGAGCATACCCGAAACGTCGGTCCAGTTTTCGTACTTGGCAGCGTCAATGCCGTTGGCAAGGATTGCGCCAGTGATGTCGGAACCGCCACGGCTGAAGGTTTTGACTTCGCCACGGAGGTTAGAGCCATAGAAGCCCGGCAATACGTACAACTGATTTTCGTCGCCGAGAGCCTTTGCAATTTCTTCGTAGGTCTTCGGGGCAATGCGATACTTGTCATCGAAAGTGATGAGCGGGTAGCTATCGACAAAGTTTGCACCGAGGTACTTGGCCATGAGACGTGCGCAGAGGAATTCGCCGCGACTTACGAGGAAGTCGGTGCTCACGGATTCCGGATGGTTCTTGAGCTTGTCTTCGAGACTGTCGAGGTCTTCGGTAAGCTTGTCTTCAAGACCCAAATCCTTGCAGATTTCGTCATAGCGCTGACGGATCAGGTTCCACGGAGTCGAAAAGTCGAGTCCCTTGGAAGCGAGGTCGTATGTGCTGTAGAGGAGGTCGGTCAGTTTGGTTTCTTTCGGGTTACGCTTGCCCGGAGCAGAAACGACGATGACTTTGCGGTTCTTGTCACTTTCGACAATGGCCTTGATTTTCTTGAACTGACCTGCATCGGCAACGGAAGAGCCGCCGAACTTACAAACGATTCTAGACATTTTTTTTCCTTTGGGCCACCAAACCTCTCAGCTTCGAGCGCAACCGCTTTCCTCGCGATTGTCGTGCCCAAGCCTACCCATCTGGCCAGCCACTTGGTTATGCAGCGGCACTTTACCGCCGCGCGGACAAAGATAGAAAAAGTGTGCAAGGCGAGCAAGGCGCGAAAACCTGTTTTCGCATCTTTGAGCCGCAGCCACGGACGCCGTAGGCGTCAAAAAAGACGCGCAAGGTGTCAATGGTGCACGGCAAATTGACTAACAAAAATTTACAGGACAAACAAGTAAAAAAAACGTGTTTATAAGTAGGGAATCTCTAAACAGAGTGGCCAAGAGAATCTATGAAGAAACACGAAAAATTGATGTTCATCGCCGCAAAATCAAACATTCCAGTCCTTTTGCAAGGGGAATCCGGAGTCGGCAAAGAAATTGCGGCAAGGTTTATCCACGAGCACAGTCCACGGAATGGCGGGCCGTTCATTGCACTCAACTGCGGCGCCATCGCCAGGAATCTCGCCGAAAGCCTTCTGGAAGGCGCCAAGAAGGGTTCCTACACCGGAGCATCCATCGACCATCAGGGCATTGTGCAGGCTGCAAACGGAGGCACACTTTTTCTTGACGAAATCGGGGAAATGCCCTTCGACATGCAAAGCAAACTTTTGCGCATTTTGCAGGAACGTTCCGTACTCCCACTGGGGGCAACGCAAAACGAACCCGTTGACTTTAGGCTCGTGTGCGCCACGAACAGGGACTTGCAAAACGAAATCCGCGATGGCAATTTTCGCAAGGACTTGTACTTTAGGCTAAGCGCCTTCCCCATCGTAATCCCGCCGCTTCGCAACAGAGACGACTTTCCAGAAATTGCCGCAACATTATGGAGCGAAATCACAGCCAAAACTTTTGCAGAACAATTCCCGCTACGCAAAAACGAAATCAAGGAATTATCCAAATGCAATTGGCCAGGCAACATCCGCCAGTTAAAAAACGTTCTACAGCGTTACGCGCTTTTAATGCAGCACAATATTTCACTCGAAGAAATCCTCTCCGAAGAATTTTCACAGACAACGTTAAACGATATTCACGAAAATTTTGCATACCAAACCGCACGAGCATCGGCGCCAAATTGGGCGTTTATTCAAAAAGCACTAAACGAAAACAAAGGAAACAAGTGCAGAGCCGCAAGGGCATTAAAAATCAGTCGCGGATGCCTTTGCTACCAAATAAAAAAGCATGAGCTCCAAGAATGGAACTCATGCGAAAATTTTGGAAAGTGTTCGCTCGTCTAACGCGACTAGAACTTTACGCCAACAGCAATGTAGTGGTTGCCGCCTTCAAACGCAGGACGCGGGCTGTAAGCGTAATCGAATACAATCCGGCCAAACTTTACGCCAAGACCACCGCTAATTGCATCTTCAGTATCCGGGCGGAACGCATAGCCCATGCGGAATGAAAGCATGTCAAAATAAACGACTTCACCGCCAATCAAAAGTTGCGCCTTTGTATCGGCACGGCGATACGCATCTACAGACAAATGAATCATCCAGCGATCAAGAACCGGGATAAATCCAGTTACACCCGCCTGGAGCGCAAGCGGAGCCGCTTCTTTTTCGGACTCATACTTGCTTGCAAAACCGAGATTCGTAAAGTTAGCGCCAAAAGCAAAATACTGGTTTAAACGGAAAGAACCGCCAGCATCAAACGAGAAAAGGAAACCCGTTTCATCGTCAATCGTCTGCGTTGCAAAACGCATTGAAGCCGCCCAGTTAAAAATCTTGGAACGGCTACCGAAACCGGCCAAAAGCGACCAAGCGTAAGAACCGTATTCCGAAGTTTTGAGACCATTCTCGTCACGGCCTTCGATGTTGTCGTAACCTAAGAAGTCAACCGCAAATGCAAGGGTAAACTTATCCGCAATAGGCAGTCCGTAATAAGCCGAAACAAAATTATCGGCACCGCCTTCGCCAAAAATCACCTGACTCAAGCCAAATTCAGCTTCGTTAGCCACACTCATCGCAAGAGGATTACGCGAAACTTCCGAAACGCGGCCCGGATCAGCAACGCCAGCGCCCGAAAGAGCAGCCGCACGCGGCGAAACCTGCATCGACAAGAACTTCATTGTCACGCCACCCGGATCCAAATGCCAATACTCCCCAGCAAACGCGAGGGAACCTACGGTAAGCGCAAACGCAAGAATCTTTTTGAACATACGAGGTATAAGATACAAAAAAGTAGGAAGTAGGAAGTAGACAGTAGACAGTAAATGGGCTCGAGGTATGAGGTCGCTTCTCCCCATTCGCGGATCATGACTACATAAGTGCTAAAGCACTAAGTAGTCAAAGAGCTTTGAGCTATGAGCTGTATGCCTAGATAAAAATTCCATCGAATTTCAAAGGTTCATTAGCACCAACACTCAAAGGACCGAAGGTCCGACCTCATCGCTCATAGGGGCGCAAGCCCCGAGCTCACACCTATTTCCGCCAGCCTTCCATAATTTTGAGGCATTCGGCGAGGAGTTCTGCGCTGCGGTCCTTGCCTTCGGTTTCCACGTAGCAACGGAATTCCGGAGCGTTGCCACTCGGGCGCAAGTGGATGATGTCGCCGGAATCGAATTCCATGCGGTAGCCATCGACTTCGTTCAAGGAAACGATCTTGCCTTGGAACGTCTTGTCCTTTGCAAATTTGGAAGGCTTTGCAGCAAGCGCACCGAACAGCTTTTCGCCGAGATTCTTTTCGCGGATTTCGGCAAGCTTCGCCTTGGACTTTTCGGTCGGGAATTCCTTGAGGCGGTCGCTCACGGTAAAGCGCTTGGGCAACTTGCGGAGAATGTCCACAACGCACATGCGTTCTTCGCGGACCATGACCATCACGGCAATCATCGGGAGGAGCGCGTCACGCGTCGGGAGAGCCTTGAGCGTACGAGATTCACGCTTGTCGCCCTTCACAAATTCACGAGTCAAATCCGTTTCGAGCAAAAAGCCGCCATTTGCTTCATAACCGGCAACGCTTACACTCTTGTCGTTTGCATCGACCAGGCTTTCCATGCCAGCAATCACATACGGGCTACCAATGCGCGTGCGGCAAATCTTTTCGAAACTGCCGGACTTTTCGAGTGAAGTGTTGCAACTCACCGGAGTTGCAATGCGCTTGATACCAAGCGCCTGGGCAGCGAGGATGCCCAGCACGTCGCCACGGAGCCACATACCCACGTCGTCAGCCAAAAGCGGGCGGTCCGAATCGCCATCGGTGCTGAACACAGCATCCACGTAATCCTTGTGCGTAAATTCGCGGGCAAGTTCTTCATCTTCCTTGCGGATGGCTTCGGTATCGACCGGAACAAACACATCGCTACGGCCAAACGGCTTTACCGTCGCACCGAGGCTTTCGAGAACCTTCACCACAATGTCGCGGCCCACAGCGGAATGCTGGTAAACGCCAATCGTAAGTCCGTGCAGAGCATCGCTACCGAAAAAGTCAGGATAACGCTTGCAGTAATTTGCTTCGGCTTCCGCTTCAACCGCCGGAAGTTCTGGAGCATTTTTCAACATGCCATCCGCACCAAAAAGTGCTTCGTCGAAATCCACCGACTGCGACACGATTCCCTGTTCGTCGGCCTTCGTGATTTCGCCATTCGGGTGGTCGAACTTGATGCCATTACGGTCTGCCGGAATGTGGCTACCCGTCACCATGATGGTCGGCAAATGCTTATCGATGCCATACATCGCAATCGCCGGGCTCGGGATGCGACCGCAGTAAATGACCTTCCAGTTCGCATCGGTACCAGCCTGCACCAGCGACCTCAAGATGCGTTCCGTACTCGGGCGCAAATCGCCAGCAATCGCAATCGTATGTTCGCACTTGTAAGACGCTTCGCAGTACTTGATAAAAGAACGCGCGTACACATAGCACACACGGTCGGTCATAGCGCTCACGAGACCACGGGCACCGCTCGTACCAAACGCCACCCCGGACTGTTTCATCACATCTTGCATCGCAACGGACATAGAAAACCTCGAAATAGTGATTAGTGGTTAGTGGCTAGTGATTAGGATAGCAAATGTCAAAATGCATCTTCCTAAAATGCCGCTAAAACCACCAAATGATTTTACAAAGGATAAGATAGAAAAAGCTAGATGATGCTAAAAACTATTTGGATTCAATATGGGGGTTAAATCAACTTGCGGTCTTTGAGATCATCCATGATCCAACTGGGCATCCACTTTTCAAGTTTTTTATATTCAGCGTCCTTGAGATTGTTACGTTGTTCACTAGCTTTGGTCTCGTTGCCAGCATCATGGTAAATGCGGATTAGATTCAATACCGCGCTCCAGTAGCGAATGGATTTCCCAGTGCGAGCGAGATAATCGGCGGCACTTTTCTCGTAAGCCGCAGCGGCTTCGTCATAGCGTTTGAGTCTATAGAGCATGTCCGCCTTGATTTGGAACATAATCGGATGGTTTGGCGCTTTTTTAAGACCAAGTTCAGCAAGTTCCAAACCCTTTTGGAAATCCTTACGATCGAAGTATATCCAAATGAGCGGTGTCAAGAACAGCGGCCAAAAACGTTTCGACTTGAGAGATGCCTCATTAAGTATTTGAAGATACGTTTCGCGATTATCCGATTTGAACGGAAGCCAAACTAAGCTATTGTCTATAAAGTAAGCATAAACAGCATAAAATGCTTGCGACTCCAAATCCGAAGACTTTTCGAACAACTTTGCTGCCGAACGCGTTTGCAAAGCGCCCTTGATGGCATGGCCAGTTTCCAAAAGAACATACCCGATTTCATAATTACGGAGAGCATCCCAAAGCCCTTCGAGCTTACAAGATTTCAAATTCTTAGCAGCGGCCTTTATCGAGGCTGTATCGCCTTTATCATCGTACAGGCTTACACCAATGATGCCTTGAAAAAGGCAGCCCACACCATCGTTTTCAAGGCGGAGCTTGCGCGCCAAATTGAACGCCTCGACATAGTCGAGTTCCATCGTCTTTTGAGTAATCTGTTCTGCGAGTGCATTTTGCGACGGTGAAAGCGCAAAAGAAAGCCCATCGGCAAAAGCCACGCCGCATACCAAAAAACACGTTATGATTATTCTCGAAAACATTGATTCCAATTTACAAACTTTTGACGTTGCGCACCACACGCAAGCGTCAACACCATTTTCTATATTCGGCATCATGGATAGAGCACGCCGCCGTAAATTCGGACAAAACTTTTTGGATGTCGAAACCGCCACCGCCATCGCAGGCGATTTACCCGCTGACGCCGGTGAATTCGTTCTTGAAATTGGGCCAGGTCACGGCGCACTTACCGAACACCTGCTCAATCGCGGGCTAGAACTTACCGCTGTCGAAATTGACGAGCAGTGCGTCGAAGTCTTGAAAGAAAAGTTCAAGGACTACAAGAACTTCAACATTGTCAACATCGACTTTTTAAAGTTCGACTTGCAGGCATTCCTGGATGCACACGAAAAGCCGTGGGTTACCGGCAACTTGCCGTACAACGTAAGTACAGCCATTATTGCAGGGCTCATGCCGCGATTGCATTTGACCAAGGGCTTTATGGGAATGGTGCAGCTCGAAGTTGCCGAACGCATTTGCGCTGAGCCCTGCTCCAGCAATTACGGGAGCCTTTCCGTGCTCGTTTCCGCATTCGCAAACACGCAAATTTTGCGCAAGATCGGTCCAGAACATTTTACGCCAAAGCCGAATGTCGATAGCGCCACGATGCTTTTGACACCGCGCGAAGATGCCATCCAAGCGCCCGACGGATTCTTTGACTTTGTCCGCACCGCATTCACGCAAAAGCGCAAAACACTTGCCAATTCGTTCGGCAGAAATTACGACAAGAAAAAAATCCAGACGACCATCGAACTTTTGGATTGGCCCACTACCATCCGCGCCGAAGAACTCAGCCCTGAGCAGTTTTTGAATTTCTACAAGGCGTTTATGCAATAGCTCCTCACCCGTCATTCTGAGCAACGCGAAGAATCCAGTAAAGGTTCGCAGCATTAACAGTCACACTTCGTCAATCCAGCGTCCTTGTCATTCCCGCGTCCTTGTCATTCCCGGCTCGACCGGGAATCCCCCTCCCCCCCCAAAAAAAGAAAAATGAAAATCAAAATTCTCATAGACAACATCAGCGGTTACGTTCGCGACATTCGCAACACTTGCGATTCTTGCACAGTCGAAGTTTCGCAAAAGCAATTAAAGGGTGAATGGGGCCTTTGCGTCTACACCGAATTCAACGGCAAGCGCATTTTGCTCGACACAGGAGCCTCCGCACAATTCGCCAAGAACGCCGCTTTCATGGGAATTGACCTCGCTTCAATTGATGCCGGCGTTTTGAGCCATGCACACTACGACCACGCCGATGGCATGCAGGAATTCTTCAGAAAGAACGACCACGCCAAATTCTACTTGCGCGACGCCGCCCGCGAAAACTGTTACCATACGCACAAATTCTTAAAATTTTTCACGTACCAAGAATACATCGGCATCCGCAAAGGAACGCTCAAGAAAAATGCCGAACGCATCGTATTCGTCAACGGCGACGTTGAAATTTTCCCAGGAATAGCCCTCGTCGGCCACAAGACGCCAAACCTCGATGAAATCGGCAAACGCGCCCACATGAGCGTCAAGGAAAACGGCAAATACCGCCCCGACAGTTTCGACCACGAACAAAGTCTTGTTTTCGATACGCCCAAAGGACTGTTCATCATGAACAGTTGCAGCCACGGCGGTGCCGACAACATCATCAAGGAAATCGAAGCGACATTCCCCGGCAAGCCAATTTACGCCATCCTCGGCGGATTCCATCTGTTCCGCACGCCAGACGACCGCGTGAAAGCATTCGCCGAACGCCTCCGCGATTTGAACGTGCAAAAAATATACACAGGCCATTGCACCGGCCAGCGCGCTTACGAAATTCTGCACGACGTACTCGGCGATAAAGTCGAACAAATGCACACCGGCATGGAAATCGCGATATAAAAAATAACTGGATTCTAGCCCATAAAGCTTAACTCTACTAAGGTGCAAAGCCCCAAGTATCGTATATCGGACGTTCAGTCCTCAGAATGACGGCTTTCACTATGTGGGATCGTTTGTGAGCAACAAGTTCTTGATATCAATCAAGAACGATTGCGAGAGTGAGCGCATATTACACTTCACCTTTAGCTTTAGCGCGAACGGTCTATAATTGTTTGCTATAGTCGCGTTCGCCGAAGAGTGCCGTTCCCACGCGAATCATCGTAGAGCCTTCTTCGATGGCGACTTCCAAATCAAGCGTCATGCCCATCGAAAGCTGATCGAATTTTGCAAAGGCGCCACCGCGCGCCAAGAACTTGTCGCGAAGCCCACGCAAGAACGCAAAGCACTCGCGGCTATCTTCTGGAACACCCGTATTCTTGCCAATCGTCATGAGGCCGCGGAAACGCAAATGCGGGAATTTTTCGCTCTTGCCATCATCAGTGGCAGCACCCGCTTTTGCAGCAAGATCGTTCAAGAAAGCTTCGGCTTCGTGAACGTCCAAGCCGCTCTTCGTTTCTTCTTCGCCCGCGTTCACTTGGAACAAAATATCGAGAACCTTGCCCTCGCCATTTGCAGCTGCAGCACAGACCTTCTCCAGTTTTTCTACCGCTTCAATGCTTGCGATAGAATGGATGCAGTCGGCCACAAGCGCCGCCTTTTTGAGCTTGTTACTTTGCACCGGGCCAATCACGTGGCAACGCACGCGGCTTCCGTCCTTTGCCGTGCGCGGCTCGGAAAATTTGAGTTCCGCTTCTTGCACGCGGTTCTCGCCAAAGTCCGTTGCACCCAAAGCAATCGCATTTTCCACAGCTTCTGCCGGGTGGAACTTGCTCACCCACACAAGCTTAACCGAATCACGGCTGCGGCCCGCAATCTTGCAAGCCTCGCCAATCCTTGCTTCGAGAGCTGCAAGGTGCTCGCGCATTTCGTCAAGAGTAAATTCCATAGTAGCAGTAAACAGTGGTTAGTGATTAGTGGTTAGGTATAAATCGCGCCTGCGGCGCTTTGAGGTTAAAATTCAATTTTCAGCTAAAAGATAATAAATCGGCAAGGAACTATAAATTAATTATACCAAGTAGCATTATACTATTCGATATAATTTTTACTAACATTTTCATTAGCGAACTTCAAACAGAAATAACTTTCTTGCCTGTAGCTGATTTCCCAAACCCCAAGGCAAGTAAGAATATCGACCACATAAAAATTCTCCATGTTGCCCAACCTTATCTAATACATTTGGATCTTCTTGGGTAATCATCATAGCCGCAGTCCTTAAAGAAACTGAATAAAGACCTTTTTCAAGAGGATTCTCAGACGTTCCAAAAGACATATCAATAGTACCATTCTTTACTACAGCGGATGTATCTTGATAAACCAAACTATCAACGCGTTCATTCTGTAGTTCTGCGTAAGCTATAAATCCATCTGGCAAATTCGTCTTGATACTGACATGAGCTATACGCTCCTTTGACGGATAAATTTTCGGTTTAAAAAAAGAAGCATAAATGACTTTTTCAACACGCGGATATTTTTTCACAGAAGATGGAATAGATCTAGGATTTCCCATATTGACTTTAACACCATCATAAAACCATTTACCCGAAATATTCCGAAATCCAATTTCTTTTACCATTGCTATGGTTTTCACATCAATTTCACCATCCGTCAAAACCTGTTCCGGACAAGTTTCCATATGAACCATACGGTTAATCCGCAAAATACTCTTGCCATATTTTTCGGAAGTTTTTAGTAAAGCGTATGCGACAGCCCTATCCGTTCCAAAACGATCCTCATAATATTCTCTCATCATATCGAAAAAACGCGTTTCATCGAACATATATGATTTTTGCCATCCACCATCATCTTCACTATCTTCCATAATTTGCGTTTGACGCTGAACACTTTTTCTTATCGATCTAGCTTCATTATAAATCTTATATTCAGGCCAAGAGAATCCCCAAAAAATTTTTTCCGTAATTGAATAATGATCTCCTGCAAAAACAAGAGTACAGAAAAATAATATCATTATCACGCATTTTTTCATAATATAACCTCAATATAAAGATATATTATGTAACTGTCATATTTAGACACTTTATAGAAACATGCCTAAAAAAAAACATATCGCCTGTGCAGAATTAATGAATTGTGATTATCTTTTAAGTACAGACAAGCGGATGCTTAAATACAAAAGCAATTCAGTAAAATTACTCAACCCCATAGAGTTCCTTAATCTAATAAGCGGAGGTGCTGAAAATGATAACTGAAATCACTCCACCTGCAACAATTGAACTGCTTTCCAGAGGAATGGAATGCCTTATCCGTGAACTCGGAGTTGTTGACACTGAGTATTTTATCGCAGCTGTCCAAAGAGAACGATTTGACTATACCAAATGGCAACGTGAACATTTTGACAAAATGGATCTGCAAAATTTTGTTGACAAGGCCTCTGCCTACGCCAAAGAAAAAGGAAAATAGTCATACACATTAATAAAACCATTTAGTATAATACTAAATGGTTTTACTTTTCAATCGCTTATAAATAGAAAATCCCTGGATCCTTCCCCTTTACAGGGTCAGGATGACGAATCAAGGATAACTGGACTTGTGGGACTTTTAATTACGCATTCTTCGTAGATTTTTTCGCGGGCTTCTTCGCAACAGGTTTTGCGGCAGTCTTGACAACTTTTGCGTCAGCATTTTTCGTTTCGGATGGTTCGGCAAGCTCACCAACCTTCGCTGCATTCTCGTCTTTCGCCTGGCCCGCGACCTTCGGCATTTTGAACAAAATCTTCACGATTTCGTCGATATGCTTGTGCGGATAAATCTTGAGGCCCTTCTTTGCCGGTTCCGGGAGTTCAGCCACATCCTTCCTGTTGCCTTCGGGCAAGCGGAGCGTCTTCACGCCAGCGGCAAGTGCAGCAAGCGCCTTTTCCACCCGTAAACGCGATATCCGGTGCAATCGGCTGTTTTGTAAACGCACTGAGCAAGCAAAGCGTGAGCGCGATACCTGCAGAGGGGCCATCCTTCGGCACAGCGCCTTCCGGCACGTGAATGTGGATGTCGGTCTTTTTCACAATTGCGGGATCAATGCCAAAACGCTGCAAGCGTTCACGGACAAGCGAAACAGCAATCTGTGCCGATTCCTTCATCACGTCGCCAAGCTTACCGGTTAAAATGAGTTGACCCTTGCCGCTCAAGAGCATGCATTCAATAGGCAGAATTTCGCCACCGACACTTGTCCAGGCAAGGCCAGTCACAACGCCCGGACGACCCGGTTCCGGCAGCTGGTTGTCGAGGAAACGCGGAGCACCAAGGTAATCCTGAAGAACTTTCTCCGTCATTTCCGGCTTGAATTTCTTGCCCATCACAATGTCTTTTGCACGATGGCGCACCGCATTTTCAAGAGTGCGTTCAAGTTCGCGCACACCCGCTTCGCGGGTCCAGCCGCGCATCACTGCGTTGATCATTTCGTCGCTAAAGCTAATCTGCTCATTAAGCTTTACGCCGGTACGTTCGCAAATACGCGGGAGCAAATACTGGCCTGCAATCTGCAACTTTTCATGCGGGTAGTAGCCCGGCAAGCGCACGATTTCCAAGCGGTCGCGCAAGGCTTCAGGGATTTCGCTTTCGCTATTTGCGGTCGCAATGAACAATACACGGCTTAAGTCAAGCCCCACTTCCATAAAGTGGTCCGTAAAATCGTGATTCTGTTCGGGGTCCAAGACTTCGAGCATGGCACTTGCGGGGTCGCCTCTAAAGTCACTTGCCATCTTGTCGATTTCGTCAAGCAAAATCACAGGGTTCATGCATTTTGCACGGCGCAATGCATGAATGAATCGGCCAGGCATGGCACCGATATAAGTACGGCGATGTCCGCGGATTTCGGCCTCGTCGCGCACGCCACCAAGCGTAATGCGGACAAAGTTACGCTGCATGGCAGCAGCAATCGATTCCACGAGCGTTGTTTTACCCACGCCCGGAGGGCCCACAAGGCAAAGGATCGGAGCGCGGCGTTCCGTACCGGTAAGCTTCAGCACGGCAACGTATTCCATAATGCGTTCCTTGACCTTGTCCAAACCAAAATGCTTGGAATCAAGTTCCGCCTTTACCTTCTTCATGTTGAGGACGGTATCGGTGTAAACGCCATAAGGCAGCGCCAAGAACCAGTCCACATAATTGCGGCTCACTGCATATTCCGGCGATGTCGGCTGCATCATGCGCATGCGGCTGATTTCGTCTTCGAGCTTTTCTTCAATCGCCTGGCTAAACTTCTTGGCCTTGATTTTCTTGAGCAGCTGATCCGGTTCCGAAGCGCCACCGTTTTCGCCATCCAGTTCATCTTGCAGCTGGCGGATCTGCTCCGAAATAAACCATTCCTTTTGCTGTTGCGCCATCTTCTGGCGAACATTCTGCTGCACGCGAATCAGAACATTCTCGTTCTCTTGCGCCACCTGCATCAAGCTAATCAAACGCTCTGCAAGCGCATCAATCGTTTCCATCTCCAAAAGCGCCTGCTTCTCGGAAAGCGAAATCGAGAGGAACGGGATCATCCCGTAAAAGGCATTGATGTGGCTATCCATCGTAAAGAGCGCTTCGACCATGCCTTCCGCGATGTTCCTGTGCATCGCGTAATCGCGGAACATGTTCAGCACATCTTCAAACTTTTCGCACTTGTCTTCGGCCTTAATAAAATGTTCCCTTGCAGAAACGGTCACCTGCAAGAATCCGTCGCGCAAAATAATCGAGCGCAGGTCCACCACGGAATCGCCTTCCAAGACAACCTTCACGCAGCCGTTCGGGAACGGAGTCACATTCGCCACGCGAGCAATCACGCCCACCGTGTAAAGGTCGAGCATCGGATTGTCGAGGGATTCCTGTTCCACATTTTTCTGTGCAACCAAAATAATTTCATTGTTATGGTTCTCAGCAAATTCCAAGGCGCGAAGAGACATCTCGCGACCTACCAAAATGCGTCTCGTTGTCAGCGGAAAAACAACAGCATCCCTCAGCGGGAGCAACGGATACGTTTTATTAAAGTCAAAAGCCATATTATAAAATTAGTAAACCTCGCAAAATTGCGAGGTAATGAAGTTGTCTAGGCTACGCCAGTCTTTGATTTCTTAGCCCCGCCACCCGAGGTAGGCTTGGAATAAAGACTTTCCTTCACCATCTCGACCGTCACGGTAAATGTTTTTTCGCCAGAACCCGGCATCTTGAACATCGCCTGCTGCAACACGCGCTCCATCACGGATCTGAGGCCGCGGGCGCCCGTCTTGCGGGTCATCGTTTCGAGAACAATTTCCTTGAGGGCATCGTCTTCGAATTCAAGTTTGATGTTGTCCATAGCGAACAAGCTCTTGTACTGCTTGACAAGGGCGTTCTTCGGCTGCGTCAAGATGTTCATCAAGGCAGTTTCGTCGAGTTCTTCAAGTGCAACGGCAATCGGCAAACGGCCAACAATTTCCGGGATGAGACCGAACTTGATCAAATCTTCCGGTTCAAGCTGCTTGAAAAGTTCACTCAAGCTGTTTTCGCTTGCCGTGTGGATTTCGGCACCAAAGCCCATGCCACCCTGGTTCACGCGCTGCGAGATAATCTTGTCGAGCGTTTCAAAGGCGCCACCGCAAATGAACAAAATGTTTCTCGTGTTCACCTGCACAAGGGGTTGTTCCGGATGCTTGCGGCCACCCTTCGGCGGGACGGATGCAACCGTACCTTCCAAAAGCTTCAAAAGTCCCTGCTGAACGCCTTCACCGCTCACATCGCGAGTAATGGAAGGGTTCGCCGTCTTACGTGCAATCTTGTCGATTTCATCGATAAAGATAATGCCGCGTTCGGCCTTCGCCACATCGTAATCGGCAGCCTGCAACAAGCGCACAATGATGCTATCGACATCTTCACCCACATAACCAGCTTCAGTCAAAACTGTAGCATCGGCAATGGTAAACGGAACATCCAAAAAACGAGCCATCGTTTGCGCCAAAAGCGTCTTTCCCGAACCAGTCGGGCCAACCAGGAGCAAGTTCGACTTTTCGACATCGACATCGTCCTTGGACTTGTGAGTCTGCTTGTAGCGGAGACGCTTGTAATGGTTGTAAACGGCCACAGAAAGCGCCATCTTCGCGCGATCCTGCCCAATGACAAAATCGTCCAAATGCGCCTTGATTTCGGTCGGGAGCGGAAGCGGCTTCGAGGAAATTTCCTTCGCTTCCTTTTCCTGTTTCGTACGCGCGAGGTCTTCTTCCAAGATACGGCTACACATGCGTATGCAGTCACTGCAAATATACGCACCGGCGCCGGTAATCATCTTTTCGACCTGTTCTGCCGGCTTTCCGCAAAAACTGCAACTCACGGCCGGGTGGTTTTTGCCACTACGATACATTAAACACCTTCTTTACGCGGCACAAAAATTTCGTCAATCACACCAAAAGCCTTTGCTTCTTCGGGGCCCATGTAAAAGTCGCGGTCCGTCTTTTCGCGGACTTCGTCGACAGCCCTGCCAGTGTGCTTTGCAACAATTTCGGTAAGGGTATCCTTGGTACGGATAATTTCTTTTGCAGTAATCTGAATATCTGTAGATTGACCGGTAGCAGCACCCGACGGCTGGTGCAACATGATGCGGGAATGCGGGAGCGCATAGCGCTTGCCCTTCGTACCTGCAGCAAGGAGCACGGCGGCCATCGAAGCACAACTACCAATGCAGATGGTCGCGATATTCGGACGAACATGCTGCATGGTATCATAAATGGCAAGCCCTGCCGACACGTAACCGCCCGGGCTGTTTATGTACAGCGTGATATCCTTTTCCGGATTCTCGTATTCCAGGAAAATCAACTGAGCCATGACATTATTTGCCACTTCGTCGTTAATCGGCGTGCCCAAAAAGATGATACGTTCCTTGAGAAGTCTGGAATAGATATCGTAAGCGCGTTCGCCGCGCCCGGTAGTTTCAATGACGGTAGGGATGAGCATTTATTCCTCTTATTACTTTGTTTCTTCAGCAGCCGGACGGATACCAACGATGAAGTCAGCGGCCATCTGGAAGCGAAGTTCGTCGCGCAGCTGGTTGATACGGCCAGACTGACGGAAGTGGTTCTTCAAGTTTTCGAATTCCACGTGGTAAGCGTTAGCCATCTGCTGGAGGCGTTCGTCAACGAGAGCCTGCGTCGGCTTGATCTTTTCCTTCGTGGCAACGAATTCGAGAATGCGGTGCTTCTTGATTTCGCGGACAGCTTCGCCGGAGAGTTCGTTTATCTGTTCTTCGGTCGGTTCCACAACGTCCTTTTCGCTCTGGGCATTGCGGTTGAGCGTCCACTTGATGAGGTCGTAAATACGAGCCTTCGGCACTTCGAACGGGTTAGCTTCGATGAGCTTGTCGATAGCTTCATTGATAGCCTTGTTCTTGGCAGCGTCCTTCTTCTGGGCGGCGAGGCTTTCAGTGAGGTTGTTTCTCAAGTCAGCTTCGTCCTTCACGCCAATCTGCTTGCAGAATTCTTCGTCCAAAGTCGGCGGAACGATTTCGCGAACGTCCTTGATTTCGACGTTGAACTGAGCGGTCTTGCCGCGGTAGCGTTCGTCCTTGTGGTCATCCGGATACTTGAAGTTGATTTCCTTCTTGTCGCCGGCCTTAGAACCAGTGAGGCCTTCGTCGAATCCCGGAGAAGCGGATTCACCGAGGAGAGAACGGAATTCCTTGTTTTCCGGAAGTTCCTGCTTTTCACCATCGATAACAACTTCGATATAGTCACCAACAACAACGTCACCCTTCTTGGCTTCGCGGTCAACGTGAACGTCCTTGCTCCACATCTGCATGAGGCGGTCGAATTCGGCCTGAACTTCTTCTTCATGAACGGCAGTAGCCGGAACGGTGATGCCCGTGTCAGCGTAACCCTTGATATCGATTTCCGGATCAACTTCGACTTCGACCTTCAGTGTGATGTCGCTCTTTTCGTCGTCGTTGAATTCCTTAACGACCATCTTGCCAACCGGAATGATATTTGCGCCCTTGAGCGTTTCCTGAACAATGGAGTTCACGACATCATCAACGGCTTCGTGACGGATGGACGGTCCGAACTGCTTCAAGATCATGGACTTCGGCACTTGACCCTGGCGGAAGCCCTTCAAGGCGACCTGCTTCTTGTACTGAGAAAGCTTCTTTTCGAACGGAACCTTGAGATCACCCTGCGGGATTGTAATTTCAAGGGTGCGCACGGTTGCGCTTGTTTCTTTGATTTCAGCGGACATATATACTCCGATAGACGGTTGTTAAAAAGGTGATAAAAAAAAAGAACTGCGAGGGGTGGGAGTCGAACCCACACACCGAAGTACCAGATCCTAAGTCTGGCGCGTCTGCCAATTCCGCCACTCTCGCGATTTCAAGACCAAAGATACAAAATCTTAAAGACATAAGGAGCATAAACATCTATTTTATGGCACATTGCAAGCACTAAAGAACATTAAAATCGGTGTTTTTATATCCCTGGTCAACATCCTCATCCAGGGTGTTTCGGTTATGGTCCAAAATCTCATCGCCAATAACCTTGGAATCGTAAAGTTCGGATCATTCGGAATCCTGCAAAGCGACTTCACCATTTTCAGTGCACTCGCCGACTTCGGCATGGCAACACTCATTCTCGCCTATTTCGGCAAACGCGCAACCCAAGGCCGGCTGTTCATCAACGTGCTCCAGCTCAGGCTCTTCATGACAGCCATAACCGCTCTTGCGATGGGCATATTCGCCTTTACCGTACGTAGAGGGAGCGCCGTTTTCGAGGCCGAACTGGTGCTTGTACTCGGACTCCTCTTCCAGCACTCCTATTTCGACTGGTATTTCATCTGCGGGAACTTCTGGAAAAAGCTTTTGATTTCAAAGGTTCTCCACACGCTCTCCTACACCACCATCATGGGTATTGCGCTCTGGTGCTTCAAAGTAGATTCCCTCCCGGCAATAGCCCTTTCGATGGTCATTGCAGCCCTCCCCGCTTTCGGCTTCGGCGTTGGTCAGGCGTTCACCTTAAAAATTTTCAGCATCGGCGTTCACACGTTCCAGTTCTTCAAGCTGCTGTTCAAGTCATCATGCCCCTACGCTATTTCGAGCATAGCAAGCTTCGCCTACCTGCCCGCCGGCCTTTACACCGTCGCGCACTTTGCAACACCAGAATTTTTAGGGGCGTACAGCTTTTCACACAAGCTTGTCATTCTCGCCTCAGGACTCATGGTGCACTTCATCTCGTCAAGCCTTATCACGCTGCACCAGACCGACAGCCGCGTCCTTAGCCTGCGCGATCAGGTCGTTTTCACCCTATTCATCATTGGCGCAACGGCACCCTTCTGGCTACTGCCGCAGTACACGCTCCGCATCATCTTCTTTGCAGCCCCATGGACAAGCGAAGCACTGGACACAAGCTGCTTCTGCCTTCGCATTTTAGCATGCTCCCTGATATTGCAGGCAACCCGCATGGGAATGATTTCAACACTTCTCAAGGAAAAGCGCACCTGGCTCTATGGCGCAATGATTACCATCGGCGGCATCGTCAATATTGCGGTATGCATTGGCGGCGCAAGGATTCTAAAAGCCGACTACATTCCGGCGCTTACCCTCACCGGAGACCTATGCCTGAGCCTCTTCCTGCTTGTTTACTTTATCAAGAACCACAGGCTCCGCTAGGCTGGATTTTTCCGATTTGTCGTCCTGCACACACCGCTGTTCTGTACAAATTGTTGAGACGACAAAAATAACCATGCCCCAGATGCAATAGATTCCCTGCTTGTATCCCGACGTAAAGAACCACCATCCGACAAAGTAGATGAAGTAAGTGTACATCAGGATCTGGCGCGGAGTAAAAGGCCTGCATAGGCGCAAATGCAGTACCGTCAGGCCAAGCCCGCACAGGAACGGCAAGAGCATAACACCGAACAAATGGAAATCCTTATAGACATCCCAGAGGTAGTTCACCGTATTAAAGCCCTGAACCTTCTGGATTCTATCGTTAAAGGCATTGTCCCAACGGAAACTGTTCCTGAACGATGTCGTCAACTTTGCATATTCAAATAAGCCGCTAAAGAAATCTATCCCATAGGTATGCGGATGTATTTCCTGATCGTTCATCGGATTCAGCACATAGTCCAAGTTCCAGTAATTGTTCGCCAAATACTTGTAAGGCAGTTCAACAACCACATCCAAAGCCTTCCCCTCGACTGAACCACCGCCGTACTGGTCGCGAATGCTGCCTATCGAAATAAACGCTATGATTGCAAAGACAAGCAGGGAGGCAATTATTATTGGCGATATTCGTTTGTACAAATAATTTATAAAGATGAGGAAAAAGCCGACATTAAAAAACAGCGAAGTCCTATTCGGGTAGGCAAGCAGATTTACAACAATCGTCACAAACACCATCACAAACGAAACATGACGCACCCATGCAACATTGTTGAACTTCTTGAAAGACGCAACGCCAAAAAGGAGTACGCACAGCGGCCCGCTATTAAACAGCAGCGAATAGTAACCGTAATCCACATACTTCGTCATCCACTTCGCCGGATTCTGCGTAAATATGATGAGGTCCCCGACCTTCTGGTAAAGCCCATAGACGCCAACCAGAAAGACAAGGAACACCGCAAAGGACAAAAGCAAGTGGTACGTCCAGTTATATTGATTTGCACACACCGCAGGATGCACCTGAACCGGGACCGCCTTTGACTTCGCATGGAGCCTAGCTACAATACAGCCTCCAGCAAACGAAAGCATGCCAAAAAGCCATACGCCCCATGTGTACAAATGAAAATCCGACATTGCCCTATCGATCTGGAAATACGAAATGGCAAGCGTAATGCACTGCGTAAAGCAGTAGACATTTAACGGGCTAAAGAAATCCTTCTTGAACCACCATGACTGAAATAGGCAAAAAATGACTACCAGAAAAAGGGCGGAACTGACCGGATATTCACTCACCCATGCAAACACAAACTAGACCTTTTTCTTTTGGAAGTAAGCCCTAAAAGCATTCCATTCACGGGATACAGAAGTCCCGCGCTTAGATTCGGTTTCCAGATAGTCGAGCAAGTTGCAAATAATCGTCGCAATAATGCAGGCCACCAGGAATACAAAGATCAAGGTGACAGCCCTGAGCGGGTAGATCTTCTTGTCGTTTTCCCAAGGCGGTTCAAGCACATGGAGGTTCTTGAGCATCTTGGCTTCTTCCAAGCGCATCTGTTCGCTCTGCTGGCGGAGCAGCTTGTACAAGGTTTCCTGGATGCGGATTTCCGATTCACGCCTCAAGTACTCTGCATAGAGCTCCGGAGACTTCTTGAGCTCGATCATACCGATATTGCTATGCTTGCCCTTGAGCGCTCCACCAAGAGCCGCATTCATGCCCTTGACGCGCTTCTGGAGTTCCTGGTAGCGCTTGCTGTTCTCGCCGCGGTCGAGCTTTTCAAAGTCCATTTCCATGCCCATTTCTTCACGCATGGCCTGCAACTCGCTCAAATACTTAATCGTCGCCCCGAGCTGGACCGACGGCTCATAAACATTGTTCCTCACCTGGAAGTCGACAAACGAATTCAGCACAGAATCTAAAACATGTTCGCAGGAATCCAAGCGCGTCTGGAAATATTCTCTGGACTGGCGAGCCTGATTCGTCTTAAACGAGTTAAAGGCAGAATCCGCTTTTTCAAGCATGAATTCTATAACCTGCACAGCGCGTTTCGGGTCTGTGTCCCTGTAATAGAGGAAGAACATGTCTTCCTTGTTGTAGTTCAAGCCGAAATTCTTGCGGAACTCCTTCAGCAAGTCCGCATGGAACTTGCCCTTGAACTTGTAGTGCTTTGCGAGGTTGAACTGTTCGATAACCTTGTCGTGCAGTTCCCAGGAATTGAGGATGGTCCATACAACATTCGCATCCTCGTTATCCATGGAAATCCCGAGAAGGGAACTCATTCCAGTCCCGCCAATCAGGCCACTGAGCGCCCCCGACATGGGCTGCGTCGATGCAGGCGGAGTAACAACCGCAGTCGCTGCGTACCTAGGCTCAATAACCCACATGACCAAGACAAAAGCGACTATGGTCGGGATAGTCACAAACCAAGAAAAAAACTTGAAATGCTTCAGGTCGCTATTGACGACTCGAAGGCAAAATTCGATAAAACCTGTAGATTCCTGCTTTTCCATAAATTACTTGTACGTTGCGTAAATGATGAACACCGTCGAAATAGTCGTCACAAGAGAGGTCAGGAACATGGTAAAGTCCTTGAACGACTCATAATGGCTCTTCGGAATTTCAATAACATCGCCCGGCAGAATCTGATCCGTAGCCACGTTGATGGAAATGGCCTTCGGCTTTTCACCGCGCCAGACCTTAACCTGTCCCCAGTTGCCCGTTATCGTATTCATGCCGCCTGACGAAATGTAATCGATAGCATGCCATGTCGGATTGTAAGTATAGCGTCCGAGGAAATTCACGGCACCGCTCAGGTACACAAACAATTCCTTGATAAAGAATTCAACTTCGGTATTGGGTTCAACCGTCGTACTGCTCATTTCGTTAAGAGTAATCCAGCGGGGGTCCTTGTCCGGTTCACGCACACACACGGCCTTGTAGCCATAGTTATGCATTCTATTTGCACCCGCAAGGTCGAAGTAATCCTGGAGCGTCCTGTCAGAACGGTAAGCGACGCTTGTCCTGTATCCGGGGAAAACCAGCGTAACATTATCACCCATCGGGATAAAAGGGACAAAGATCTTGTCGCCCTGCTCGAGCATAATGTCATCATCAAAATTACCGTTTGTCGTCATGTTATTGTAGTTCACGTGCAT
Source organism: Fibrobacter succinogenes (assembly GCF_902779965.1). Lineage (NCBI taxonomy): Bacteria > Pseudomonadati > Fibrobacterota > Fibrobacteria > Fibrobacterales > Fibrobacteraceae > Fibrobacter > Fibrobacter succinogenes. The sequence goes on from NZ_CACZDK010000005.1 coordinate 111,417, forward strand.
CGTATCCCTGCCGCGAATAATCTGGATATCTTCCTTGTTCGCATTCGGCAAGAGTCCGCCAATAGTGCGGATAAAGAAGGTAAGCCTGTTCTGGGGATCGACGACATGCTGTCCAACAGCGGCTACAGCACCCATAACATTCACACGGAACCTTTTAAGGGCCGCAAGCTGCACGAAACAGAACTCGCGCTTGTAGCGCTTAGAAACCAGGTCCAAAATGAGTCTCTGGGCTTCGGCAATGGTCTTTCCACCCACGACAACAGAACCACATTCTTCAACAGTCACCCTTCCGTCCGGGTAAATCTGGACAGAGAGATACTTGTCCTCGAGCATCAAGTCCAAAAAGTCACCCGGACCGAGCACGTAATTGGAATCGACCGCCATTTCTGCAAACGCCGGCGTAAGCGATGCAGCACCGCGCATAGAAGGACCGTCATCGAACATGACATTTTTGCCATTGCCCGAACTGCCAAACATGGATTCCGAAGCAAAGACACACGCGCACATCAAGAGGATGCAGACAATAAAAGATCGCATATTACAAACTCATCCACTGTTGAGTAAAAGGACAACAAGTTTCCTAATTATACAAAAATTAAAATGAAGAGTTAGAACTAAGTTATTAGTTATTGGTCAATAGTCATTGGTTATTTGTCAATGGCCATTGGTCAAAAGTTTTTTAGAAAACAAAAAAGGCGCGGCATATAAGCCGTGCCTTTTTTCAAAGCGACTTTGATCTTAGTTAGCGGACTTGCCTTCGCCTTCGACCATGTCAACAGCAGCGTCAGCCTTAGCAGCCGGAGCAGCCTTCTTAGCCTTGGCAACGATTTCGTCTTCGACGAGACCGATCAAAGCCATTTCAGCAGCGTCACCAGCGCGGTTCGGGCCGAGCTTCAGCACGCGAGTGTAACCACCGTTGCGGTTAGCATAGCGCGGACCGATCGTGTTGAACAAATCCTGGAGAACCTTCGGGTCCATAATGAAGCGAGCTGCTTCACGACGTGCGGAAAGGTCACCCTTCTTTGCGTAGGTAATCATGCGTTCTACACAGCTGCGCACAAGCTTAGCCTTGTGGAGAGTGGTACGCACATAGCGCTTGTTCTGATCCGATTCCATGCCCTTACCGATGATGGAAGTAGTGAGGGCGCGGAGGATGGCACGCTTGTGTTGGGCGTTAACACCCAGTTTCTTGTTTTTTACACCGTGTCTCATGTTTAATCCTTCAAGTAATCATCGACGTCCATGCCAAACGAAAGGCCCATCGACGTCAACACCTCGTTAAGTTCAACCAAGGACTTCCTACCGAAGTTCTTGTATTTGAGCATATCGTTTTCCTTGTTGCGAACAAGCTCGCCAATGGTATGGATATTTGCCATACGGAGGCAGTTGCTGGAGCGAACGGAAAGTTCCAGATCGTCCACGCGCATACGGAGGAGGTTGGCGATACGCTGACGTTCTTCATCCATTTCAAGCTCTTCAGGAGATTCGAGATCGCCTTCGAAGTTGATGAAGATTTCCAAGTGATCCACAAGAAGCTTTGCAGCATATGCAAGAGCGTCCTCCGGGTCAATGGAACCGTCTGTTGTAATTTCAAGTTCCAGACGGTTGTAGTCCGTCTTCTGACCAACGCGGGTATCGCTGATGTGCATTGCGACTTTCTGAACCGGGTTGAAGTTCGCATCCATGGCGATAACGCCAATCGGAGCGTCCTTGTCCTTGAGTTCGTCGGCAACAACATAACCACGACCGCAGGAGATCTTCACGTCCATCGACAACGAAGCGTTACCGTTCAATGTCGCAATGTGAACATCCGGAGTCAGGATAGTGACATTGGGATTGTCCATAAAGTCCTTGGCCGTGACTTCGCCATCACCGGACATGTCCAGGTGAAGGGTTTCGTCGTGATCAGACAGGAGCTTTACACGGATGCTCTTGAGGTTGAGGATAATGTCAGTGACATCTTCCTTCACACCCGGAATCGTCGAAAATTCCTTGTCAACGCCTTCGATTTTCACGGAGACAATAGCCGCACCCTGCAGAGAGGAGAGGAGAACGCGACGGAGAGCGTTACCGAGGGTAATACCCCAGCCACGTTCCAAGGCTTCTACGACAAACTTGGCGTAGCGGCCATCTTCGCCGGTTTCCACTTTCTGGAAGCTGCGCGGCATCTGAAGTGATTTCCACATCATTGGCGATACCTCTTTGGATTAAATTCTTCTCTTCTTTTTAGGACGGCAACCATTGTGCGGGATGCCCGTCACGTCTCGAATAGAGAGAACTTCGAGGCCCGCATTCTTGAGAGCGCGGACGGCAGATTCACGGCCGCCACCAGCACCCTTAACGCGAACGTCCACCTTGCGCATGCCGAGATCGAATGCCTTGTGGGCAGCGGTTTCAGCGGCGAGCTGGGCTGCAAACGGCGTGCTCTTGCGGGAGCCCTTGAAACCGGAGTTACCCGGAGAACCCCAAGCGACCACGTTGCCGCGAGCGTCGGTGATAGAAACGATTGTATTGTTGAAGGAAGCGAACACACAGGCAATGCCCTGGATGTCAATGCGCTTCTTGCCCTTCTTGATCTTGACTTCTTCAGCAGCAGCCGGAGCTTCAGCAGCGGCAGCAGCAGTTTCCTTGATTTCTTCTTCAGCCACGATGATACTCCTTACTTCTTCTTGTTAGCCACAGTCTTCTTGGGGCCCTTGCGTGTGCGGGCGTTGGTGCGGGAACGCTGACCGCGGACCGGGAGGCCCTTGCGGTGGCGGAGGCCACGATAGCAGCCAATATCCTGCAGACGCTTGATGTTCAAGGTAACTTCTGCGCGGAGCTGACCTTCCACAGAGTATTCGTCTTCGAGGAGATGACGAATCTTACCTTGTTCTTCTTCAGTCAGGTCGTCACACTTCTTGTTCTTGTCAATGCCCAACTGAGCACAGACCTTGTTAGCGGTGAACAGACCGACACCATAGATTGCCGTCAGACCGTATTCAACAGTCTTGTTTTTCGGTAAATCGACACCAGCGATACGTGCCATACGATCTCCTTATCCCTGCTTCTGCTTGTGACGGGGGTTCTTCGAACAGATGATACGCAATACACCCTTGCGACGGATGATCTTGCAGTTTTCACATCTGGGTTTTTCACATCTGGGTTTGATGGAGGCTTTGATTTTCATAGGTTTGACCTTCTTTTGATACCTATTACTTGTAACGGTAAGTAATTCGCCCGCGATTTAAATCGTACGGGGAAATCTCGACCAACACTTTGTCGTCCGGCAAAATTCTAATAAAATGCCGGCGCATTTTTCCTGAAACATGGGCCAGGATCTCGTGACCATTTCCAAGTTGAACACGGAAGAAAGCGTTGGGAAGAGCTTCCAATACAACGCCTTCTACTTGTATACCTTCTTCTTTAGCCACTAGGATGCCATCCTGCCGCGAATGCGGCCACGTTTCAAGAAACCTTCATAATTCTTGGTATGCAACTGGGCTTCGAGCTGACGAAGAGTATCCAGAGCAACACCTACCACGATTAGGACCGAGGTACCCCCAATATAGAAACTCATATTGAGAGCGTCTTTCAAGTGCAGGGGAACGACGCTGATTAAAGCGAGGTAAAGGGACCCAGGCAATGAAATTCTGGTCAAAACATGGTCAATGTATTCTGCTGTCTGCTTACCCGGACGGACTCCCGGAATAAACCCACCGCTTCTCTTGAGGTTTTCGGCAATGTCGTTCGGGTTGTACTGGATTGCCGTGTAGAAGTAGGTGAAGAATATGATGAGGAGGGCGTCTACTACGCTGTAGGAGACATGTCCCGGAATAAATGCAGAAGCGAAAGCCTGCATCGCAGATACGTTCGGGAACCAAGATGCAACCATTGCTGGAATGAACATGATGCAGCTTGCGAAGATCACGGGAATCACGTTAGCGGTGTTCACCTTGAAAGGCAAATAGCTAGCCTGACCACCCAAGACCTTGTTTCCGACGGTCCTGCGAGGACTTTGGAGTGGAATGCGACGGGTCGCCTGCTCGACGAAAACGATAAACCCGACAATCACAACCACGATGGCCAAGATAAAGACCTCGATCGCAAGGGGCTGGATGCCTTCGCTAAACATTTCCCATTCGGCTAAGATGGCTCTCGGAAGGCCACCGACGATACCGGCGAAAATTATAAGAGAAATACCGTTACCCACACCGTGCGAAGTAATCTGTTCGCCAAGGTACATCAAGAAGATAGTACCTACGGTGAAGGTTAACGTAGCAAGGAGACGAAAGCCGACATTACCGAGTCCGGACGAGAAGTTCTCGGAGAGAACCGAGATTCCCGTACCAGCGGCTGTCGTCACCTTGAGGTTAGAAAGCCACATAGAAATGCCCCATCCCTGCAAGGCAGAAAGAACTACCGTGAAGTATCGGGTATACTGATTCAGCTTAGCGCGACCTTCCTGACCCTCCTTCTGGAGCATCTGGATGGCAGGTATCACCGAGCCCATTAACTGGATGATGATGCTTGCGCTGATGTACGGCATGATACCGAGGGCAAATACAGTTGCTTTCGCAAATGCACCGCCGGTAAACGAGTCGTACAGACCGAACAGGTTATTCGAATTTTTGAAGTATTCTGCGAGAACCGCAGCATTTACTCCGGGGATGGAGATGTGAGAGCCAATACGGTAGACAATAAGGAGACCGAGCGTGAAGAGGATCTTCTTGCGCAGATCCGGAATCTTAAACGCATTGACAAACGCATCGATGGCTTTCTTGAGTGCTTCCATTAGATGATCTCAACTTTGCCGCCAGCAGCTTCAATGGCAGACTTTGCCTTTTCGCTGATAGCGTTAACCTTTACGTTGATAGCCTTGTCGATAGAACCAAAAGCGAGGACCTTGACCGGCAGTTCGACGCTCTTGATGAAGCCGAGGTCGAAGAGGACCTTAGCATCGAAATCAACAGCGCTGACAGCGGCGAGCTTCTTCAGGTTCACGATCTGGAATTCAACACCAGCGTGCTTGAAGCCGCGCTTCGGGATACGACGGTGAATCGGCATCTGGCCGCCTTCGAAAGCGACTCGACCGGCCTTAGCACTCTTACGAGCACCAGCACCCTTTTCACCACGACCAGCAGTAGTGCCCCAGCCAGAGCCCGGACCACGACCAATGCGCTTGCGGCTCTTGCCCTTGGCAGCCTTGCCAGGATTGAGAGTATTGAGTTCCATCTTAGATCTCCTCGACCTTGACCATGTCCTTCACGGCATTGATCATGCCTGCAATGGACGGGGTCAAATTGTGTTCAACAGTTTGTCCGATCTTGCGGAGGCCGAGTGCAGCCACATTAGCGCGGTGCACCGGAAGGCGACGGACGATACCCTTGATCAAAGTAATACGAACTTTCTTCATTAGGTATTACTCCTTAGGCTTCAAAACCACGCAACTTGGCGCAGTCCTGTTTGTTCTTCTGAGAAAGCAGGCCTTCCAAGCAAGCACTTACGACAGTGCTCGGATTGGAGGAACCGTGAATCTTCGTGAGGATGTTGCGTACACCGGCGAGTTCGAGAACAGCACGGGCAGCAGCACCGGCGATAACACCAGTACCCGGAGCAGCCGGCATGAGGAGGATGCGGGTAGAACCGCTCTTCACTTCGATGTCGTGCGGGATAGTGCCATCGAGGAGCTGGACTTCCACGATGTTTCTCTGAGCAGCTTCGGTACCCTTACGGATAGCTTCGGAAACTTCCTTAGCCTTACCGAGACCGACACCGACCTTGCCGTTCTTGTTGCCAACGACAACGAGAGCGGAGAAGGACATGCGACGGCCGCCCTTGACGGTCTTAGCGCAACGGTTGATGTGTACAACCTTGTCTTCAAATTCAGAAACTTGAGCTTCGCGTTCCAAAGTGTACCTCACTAGAATT